>NZ_JBHUAL010000123.1:0-28453 GCF_042789775.1 Kitasatospora sp. NPDC056800
GGGCCGCGGCCCGGGCCGCGCTGACCGCCGCCGCGCTGGCCGCGCTGCCCTGCGCGGGGGCGGCCGCGCTGGGCCCGCGCTGGCCGGTGCTGCTGCCCGCCGCCGTCCCGCTGGTGCTGCTGCCCGCGCTGACCGCACCGACCCCGGCCGAGCCCGGCCCGCCCTGTGCCGGGCCGGGGGTGCTGGGGCCCGGTCCGACGCCCCGGCCGTACCCCGGCTCCCGGCTGCGGCCGGCGGCGCTGGGCCACGGGCTGGGCCTGGCCGCGCTGCTGCTGCTCCCGCCGGCCGTGCCGGGCGGGGACCGCCCGCTGGCCGTCGCGCTGGTGCTGGCGGCGGCGGTGTCGGCCGGGTCGGCCGAGCGGACGGCCCGCTGGTACCGGCAGCTCGGCCGCGGCCACCTGGGCGCGGCGGGCACCCTGGCGGAGTTCCGGGCCCGGATGCGGCCGGTGCTCCCGGTCGCGCTGGCCCTGCACCTGGCGGTGCTCGGGGTGCTGAGCTTCGCCGCGCTGGCGGTGCTGGCCGTCGTCGCCCCGCGCCCCGGGCCGGGCCACGGCGGCGGGCTGCTGCACCTGGCGGCCGAGCGGGCCGGCCCCGCCCAGTGGGCGGCGCAGGGCGTGCTGGGCCTGCTGGTGGTGCTGCCGGTGCTGCTGGCGCGGTGCGGCCGGCCGGCGGCGGCCGCGGCGGGGGCGTCGGCCGGGGCCGCCGCGGTGCTCGGCCCGCTCGCCCTGGGGCGCTCCGGCCCGGAGGCCTGGCTGCTCGGCGGCGGCACCGTCGCGGCGGCGCTGCTGGCGTACGCCGGGGCGGTGCTCGGCCGGGCCGGCTCGCACCGGTGAGCGCCGTCCGCCCGTTCGCCACCCCCCGTTCGACGTTTGTCGGGGCCCGGTTCACGGTTCCCGCTCCCGTCCCGTTCGTTGAACTTCGTTGAATCCGTTCCGCCAGGTCGTCCCGAGCTGGCTTCGTGGAAGGACGCCCCCGATGAGGGTGCTGCTGCTGGGCGCCGACGGCTTCATCGGCCGCCGGGTCACCGATCGTCTGCTGATGGACCAGGAGTTGCAGGTGACGGTGCTCGGCCGACGCGACTCGGCCGACATCCGCTTCGACCTGACCACCGGGAGCCCGGGCGCGCTGGCCCGGTTCCTGGACGCGGTCGCGCCGCAGGTGGTGATCAACTGCGCGGGCGCCACCTACGGCAGCTCGCGCACCCTGATCCGGTCGAACACGCTGGCCGTCGCGACGGTCTGCGAGGCCATCCGGCGCTGCCGGGAGCCGGCCAGGCTGGTGCACGTCGGCTCGGCCGCCGAGTACGGGCCGGTGCCCGGCGGGGTGCCGGTCTCCGAGCAGGCCGAGCCGCGGCCGGTCGGCCCGTACGGGGTGTCCAAGCTGGCCGGGACGGAGCTGGTGCTGGCCTCCGGGCTGGACGCGGCGGTGCTGCGGGTCTTCGACGTGGTGGGCCCGGGGGCGCCGACCGCCTCGCTGTTCGGGCGGCTGGCCGAGGGCCTGCGGCGGGCGCTGGAGCGGGACGAGCACCAGGTGCGGATGCCGGACCTGTCCGGGTTCCGGGACTTCGTGGACGTCCGGGACGTCGCGCGGGCCATCCAGGCGGCCGCGGTGTCGGCCGCCACCGGGGTGGTCAACATCGGCAGCGGGCACGCCGTCCGGGCCCGGGACGCGGCCCAGCTGCTGGTGCGGGCCTCGGGCTTCGAGGGGCAGATCGTCGAGGAGAACCGGCCGGTCCTGCTGCCCGCGCAGGCCGTCGGGGCGGGCGGCGACCACCTGCCGGGCCACCACCTGCCCGGGCACCGGCCGGAGGGCCGGCCGGTGCCGGGCGAGCCGGTGCCGTGGCGGCAGGCGGACGTGCGCACCGCCCGGGACCGTCTCGGATGGCGGACGCAGGTGCCGCTGGAGGAGTCGCTGGGCGACGTCTGGCTGGAGACGGCCTGCCGGGTGTGAGCGCGTCCCGCGCGGCGCCCCGGGCCCGTCAACCACGGGTTCGGGGCGCCTTCCGGGGGTCCGGCCGCGGGTTCCACGATCCGGTGCCGCCCGTCTCGCCCATCGGACGGGCTGTCTCGGAATACCGGGGGCGCGTGACACTGTTGGCCTAGACAGCCACCCGAGTGGCGGAGCAGCAACCCGCAGCGAGGCTGGCCCTGGCCACCCGAACAAGACCCATCGGAGTCCCCGTGTCGTTGCCACCCCTGGTCGAGCCGGCCGCCGAGCTCACCGTTGACGAGGTCCGCCGGTACTCCCGCCACCTGATCATCCCGGACGTGGGCATGGCGGGGCAGAAGCGGCTGAAGAACGCCAAGGTGCTGTGCGTCGGCGCCGGCGGACTCGGCTCGCCGGCCCTGCTGTACCTGGCCGCCGCCGGTGTCGGCACGCTGGGCATCGTCGAGTTCGACGTGGTCGACGAGTCGAACCTGCAGCGCCAGGTGATCCACGGGCAGTCGGACATCGGCCGCTCCAAGGCGGAGTCGGCCCGCGACTCGGTCAAGGAGATCAACCCGTACGTGAACGTGGTGCTGCACGAGGAGCGCCTCGACAACTCCAACGTCATGGAGATCTTCGCCGGCTACGACCTGATCGTCGACGGCACCGACAACTTCGCCACCCGCTACCTGGTGAACGACGCCGCGGTGCTGCTGGGCAAGCCGTACGTGTGGGGCTCGATCTACCGCTTCGACGGCCAGGCCAGCGTGTTCTGGGCCGAGCACGGCCCCTGCTACCGCTGCCTGTACCCGGAGGCCCCGCCGCCGGGCATGGTCCCCTCCTGCGCCGAGGGCGGCGTGCTGGGCGTGCTGTGCGCGTCCATCGGCTCGATCCAGGTCAACGAGGCGATCAAGCTGCTGGCCGGCATCGGCGAGCCGCTGCTCGGCCGGCTGATGATCTACGACGCCCTGGAGATGAACTACCGCCAGGTGAAGGTCCGCAAGGACCCGAACTGCGCCGTCTGCGGTGAGAACCCGACGGTCACCGAGCTGATCGACTACGAGGCCTTCTGCGGCGTCGTGTCGGAGGAGGCGCAGGCCGCCGCCGCCGGTTCGACCGTCACCTCGCAGCAGCTCAAGCAGTGGCAGGACGACAAGGAGGACATCTACCTCATCGACGTCCGCGAGCCCGGCGAGTACGAGATCGTCAACATCCCCGGCGCGGTGCTGATCCCGAAGAACGAGTTCCTGATGGGCGACGCGCTGGAGAAGCTGCCGCAGGACCGGAAGATCGTGCTGCACTGCAAGTCGGGCGTGCGCTCGGCCGAGGTGCTGGCCGTGGTCAAGGCCGCGGGCTTCGGCAACGCCGTCCACCTGGGCGGCGGCGTGCTCGGCTGGGTGAACCAGATCGAGCCGCACAAGCCGGTCTACTAGGACGCGCACGTGGAAGGGCCCGCCGCGCCTTGGATTCCCAAGGTGACCGGCGGGCCCTTCCCCGTGTCCGGGGGCGGCTCAGAGCGCGTTCCTGCGCTGGAGCACGTTGTAGGAGATCCAGCCCGGCAGCACCGGTAGCCAGAAGGTGAGCGCCCGGTAGAGGAAGACCGCCGGGGTGGCGACCGCGGGGGAGACGTCCGCGACGGTCAGGGCGCCGATCAGGGCGACCTCGACCGGGCCGATGCCGCCGGGGGTGGGGATCGCCGAGCCGGCCGCGTTGGCGGTCAGGAAGACCACCGCGACGGCCGAGAAGCTGACGTCGCCGCCGAAGGCCTGCACCGAGAAGTCCAGGCAGGCGGTGAAGGAGAGGGTCAGCAGCAGGATGCCGCCGAAGCCGGTGACCAGCTTGCTGGGCGTCTGCATCAGGTCGAGCATCCGCGGCACCACGCCGAAGAACAGCGAGCGCAGCCGGCCCAGCACGAACCGGCGCAGCGGCGCGACGGCGGCCACCACCAGGGCGAGCACGGCGGCGGTCAGCACGCCGATGATCACCGCGCGGGAGGCGGAGAGGTCCCCGTTGGTCTGGCTGCCGGTGATCAGGCCGAAGCTGAACAGCAGCAGCAGGTGCCCGGCGAGGCCGGCCAGCTGGGAGGCGCCGACCGAGGCCACCGCCTGGCCGGAGCGGATGCCGGCCTTCTGCAGGTAGCGGGTGTTGAGCGCGATGCCGCCGATCGCGGCGGGGGCGACCAGCTTGACGAAGGAGCCGGCCAGCTGGGCGGCGACGGTGCGCCGGAACGGCAGCTTCTCGGGCACGAAGCCGGTCAGGCTCATCGCGGCGGCGACGTAGCTGAAGGCGGCGGCGAGCAGGGCGGCCGCTGCCCAGGCCCAGTTCATCTGGGAGAGCTTCAGCTGGGCCGGCTTGATGGTGGTCAGGGCCAGGTAGGCGGCGAAGGTGAGCGCGATCACCATGATCAGGCTCTTCGGCTTCAGCCGTTCCAGCTTGGCCGGGGCCATCGGGGCCTCGGGGGCGATCTGGAGGATCTGGCCGCGGATGCGGCTCAGCAGGTCCTCGCCGGCCGCCGCGATGTCCTCCTCGGCCTGCTCCTGGGTGCGCTCGCCGGCCGCGACCTGCTCCAGCGCCCTGGCCCGGGCGGCGGCCTTGCGCTCCTTGGTGAGCTTGGCGAGGTCGACCCGGGTGGAGCGGCTCATCCCGACCGGCTGGAGCAGCGGCAGCGCCTGCGCCACCCGCTCGGCGCCGAGCACCGCGTTGGCGGTGGCGACGGCGCGCTCCGGGCCGATCCGCAGGGCGAAGGTGGTGAGCAGCTGGGCGACGTCGATCCGCAGGGTCAGGTCGGTGGCGGCGATGTCGCCGCCGGAGAGGTTGACCAGGCAGCCGGTCCGCCCGTCCACCACCAGCAGGGACTCACCGGTGAGCCGGCGGTGGGCGATCCGGCGCTCGTGCAGGGCGGTCACCGACTGCCAGATCGAGGCCATCACCGGGTCGGTGACCTCCTCGTCGGCCAGCTCGTCCAGGGTGCGGCCCTCGACGTTCTCGTAGACCAGGATCGCGGCGTCCGGGCCGAGCTCGGAGGTGGCGACCAGCTGCGGCGCGCGGGCGCCCGAGGCGGCCGCCGCGTACGCGATCAGGGCCTCCTGCTCCAGCGCCTGGCGCAGCGACTGGGGGCTGCGGCGCACCGCCACCGAGCGCAGCCGCAGCCGGCGCCAGGCCCGGTAGAAGAAGCCGGAGGCCTGCTGCTCGCGGTCGATGATGTGCACGTCCAGCGGGGGGCCGCCCTGCTGGGTGACCTGGTAGCGGCGGGTGCCGCCGGGGGCGTCGGGGGCGCGCATGGCACCGGCCGGGGTGAAGCCGACCTTGCGCAGGCCGATCATCAGGTGCTGGCCGGTGGGCCGGATGTTGGGCGAGCCGATCGCGTACAGCGTGCCGTACGCGACGGACCAGCCGGTCAGCACGGTGAGCAGCAGCGACAGCGGGGTGGTGTAGCCGCCGAGCAGCTCGGTGACCCCGCTGAAGACCACCACCACCCACAGGGCGACCCGCCAGCGCGGTCTGCTCGACATGCCGACGGCGGTCATGTAGGCGATCACCGGGGCGAGGTAGCCGTGCACCGGGTCGGTGAGGGTGCCGGTGCTGTCCAGCGGCAGCTGGGTCAGCGCGTCCCGGATGTGGTCGGAGGCGCCTTCGGCCACCCACCAGTCGATGCCGAGCGAGACGCCGTACGCCAGCACCGAGGCGAGCACGCCGTCGGCGACCCGCAGGCCGTCGCGTTTGATCAGCCGCTCGACCGCGAAGGCCAGCGGCACGGCGAGCACCGCGACGCTGGAGAGCAGGCCGGTGATGGTGGAGAACACCGCGGAGAAGTGCGGTGCGTTGGAGGCGATGTCCTGCTCGATGCCGGTGGTGGTCGAGGTGGCGATGCCGGCCAGCACGAAGACGGCGACGATCCCGAGGACGCCGGCCAGGAAGCGGATCAGGTCGGACGGGCGGTGCGCGCGGGCGGCGAGCAGCGGCTCGTCGACGTCCAGGTGCGGGGCCTCGTCCGGCGGCTCGGGCTCCCCGGGCGGGGCGGCGGGGGCCGCGGGCGCCGGGGCGCCGGTGGTCTCGGC
The DNA here is from genome assembly GCF_042789775.1 of Kitasatospora sp. NPDC056800. Taxonomy (NCBI): domain Bacteria; kingdom Bacillati; phylum Actinomycetota; class Actinomycetes; order Kitasatosporales; family Streptomycetaceae; genus Kitasatospora; species Kitasatospora sp. NPDC056800. The sequence goes on from NZ_JBHUAL010000123.1 coordinate 5,985, forward strand.
CGGGGGCGGGCCGGGCTGCTCGGGGGTCTTCGCGGGTGCGGGGGTCTTGATCGTCCGGTCCTTGATCAGGGAGACTTCCGGCGTCGGCCCGGGTTCGGGCCGGCCCTCGCCCCCGCTCCCGGGCGCCGACGGCACGGCGGCAGCGGACTCGTCGGAGTCCTTGTCCACGCCCACGTCAGCCGTCCCGGTCATCTGGTCTTGTCCTCGTATCACCACTCACCGCCCCGGAAGATGGTGGCATGCCCCGGCGCCCCGTGCGGGACAGGGGGCGGATCGGGCGCGGCGGATCGTACGGACGGGGCCGCGGGCGCGCCCCCGTAGGGAAGAATGCCGCAGGTGACGGACGCAACACACGACGGCCCTCCGGACGCCCTGCCGCCGTTCGCCGAACTGGTGCTCGACCTGACCGAGCGGATTCCACCCGGCCGGGTGATGACCTACGGCGACGTCGCCGAGTACCTCGGCCAGGGCGGCCCCCGACAGGTCGGCCGGGTGATGGCCCTGTACGGCGGCCCGGTGCCCTGGTGGCGGGTCGTCCGCGCGGACGGCCGGCTGCTGCCCGGGCACGAGCACCGCGCCCTCGACCACTACGGCGAGGAGGGCACCCCGCTGCGCGAACTCGCCGACCCGCCCCGGGTCGACCTCAAGCGGGCCCGCTGGGACGGTCGGCCGATTCCCTAGGGGGGCTTGACCGACGGCCGCCGCACGGACCGGACTGACAGCGCGGGACCGTAGGCTCGATACGGGCGGGTCCGACGCGGGCCCGCCCCGCCATGCCCCCTGTTCGACCCCAGGACCCGTTCGTGACCTCCCCGTACCGGCTCGTGCGCAGCCCGCTCGTCCAGCCCGACCCACCCGTGCTGGACGCCTACCAGCGCGCCGTGGTCGAGCACCCCGGCGGGCCGCTGCTGGTGCTGGCCGGGCCGGGCACCGGCAAGACCACCACCCTGGTCGAGGCGGTCGCCCGGCGGATCGAGGACGGCACCGACCCCGAGCGGATCCTCGTCCTCACCTTCAGCCGCAAGGCCGCGACGGAACTGCGCGACCGGATGTCCGGACGGCTCGGCGGCACCGCCGCCGCCCCCCAGGCCACCACCTTCCACTCCTACTGCTACGCCCTGCTGCGCGCCCACCAGGACCCGGAGGACTACGCCGAGCCGCTGCGGCTGCTCTCCGGCCCCGAACAGGACGTCATGGTCCGCGAACTGCTGGCCGGCGGCGCCGAGGACGCCAAGCTCGGCCTCGGCCGGATCGCCTGGCCGCTCGACCTGCGGGCCTGCCTGACCACCCGCGGCTTCGCCGACGAGGTCCGCGCCGTCCTCGCCCGCAGCCGCGAACTCGGCCTCGGCGAAGCCGAACTGGAGCGCTTCGCCCAGGGCGTCCAGCGCCCCGACTGGGCCGCCGCCGCGCACTTCCTCGCCGACTACCTCGACGTGCTCGACCTGCGCGGCGTCCTCGACTACGCCGAACTCGTCCACCGCGCCGTGCTGCTCGCCGAGCGCCCCGACGTCGCCGAGCAGCTGCGGCGGCGCTACGATGTCGTCTTCGTCGACGAGTACCAGGACACCGACCCCTCCCAGGTCCGGCTGCTGCGCCGGCTCGCCGGCGGCGGACGCGACCTCGTCGCGGTCGGCGACCCGGACCAGTCGATCTACGCCTTCCGCGGCGCCGACATCAACGGCATCCTCGACTTCCCCCAGACCTTCCGGCAGGCCGACGGCAGCCCCGCCGAGGTCAAGGTGCTGCGGGTCTCCCGCCGCTCCGGCGCCCTGCTGCTCGCCGCCTCCCGGGAAGTCGCCCGCCGGATGCCGATGGGCCGGCTGCCCGCCGACAAGCTCGCCCAGCACCGCGCCCTGCTGCCCTCCCGCGAAGGCGGCAGGGTCGAGGTCTACACCTACCCGACCCCCGGCGCCGAACTCGACTCGATCGCCGACCTGCTGCGCCGCGCCCACCTGGAGGACGGCGTGCCCTGGGGCGAGATGGCCGTGCTCGTCCGGGCCGGCGCCCGCTCCATCCCCGGCGTACGGCGGGCCCTCGGCGCGGCCGGCGTCCCGCTGGAGATCGACGGCGACGACCTGCCGCTGCGCGAGGAGCCGGCCGTCGCCCAGCTGCTGCTCGCCCTGCGGGTCTGCGCCGAACAGGCCGCCCGCGACAAGCAGGGCGACCCGGACGCCCCCGACCCGCTCACCACCGACCTGGCGCACGCCCTGCTCACCGGCCCGCTCGGCGGCCTCGACGGCTCCGACCTGCGCCGCCTCGGCCGCGCCCTGCGCGAGGAGGAACGCGCCGCGCTGCGCGCCGAGGCCAGGGCCCGCCTCCGGACCCCCGAGGGCGGGGCGGACGACGGGAGCGTGCCGCCGGACCCCGGCCCCGGCCCCGCCGCCGCCCCCCGCCCGGCCGGCGAACTGATCCGCGAGGCCCTCGCCGAACCCGAGCGCCTCGTCGCCCTCGACCCCGCGCACGCCCGCCGCGCCCGCGACCTCGGCACCCTGCTGCGCAAGGTCCGCGAACTGCTGGCCGGCGGCTGCACCGCCGAGGAGGCGCTCTGGGAGCTGTGGGACGGCAGCCGCCGCTGGCGCGAGCGACTGGAACGGGCCGCCCTGCGCGGCGGCGCGGCCGGCCGCAACGCCGACCGCGACCTGGACGCGCTCTGCGCCCTGTTCGAGACCGCCGCCCGCGCCGAGGAACAGGTCACCGGCCACCGCAGCGCCCTCGACCTGCTCGCCGAACTCGAAGCCCAGGACATCGCCGCCGACACCCTCACCGTCCGGACCGTGCGCCCCGAGGCGGTGCGGCTGATGACCGCCCACCGCTCCAAGGGCCTGGAGTGGCGCCTGGTCGTGGTGGCCGGCGTCCAGGACGGCCTCTGGCCCGACCTGCGCCGCCGCGGCTCCCTGCTGGAGGCCGACCGGATCGGCCGCGACGGCCTCGCCGAACCGCTCTCCCCGGGCGCGCTGCTCGGCGAGGAGCGCCGGCTCTTCTACGTCGCCGCGACCCGCGCCAAGGAACGGCTGATCGTCACCGCCGTCAAGGCACCCGCCGACGACGGCGACGAACCGTCCCGCTTCCTGCGCGAGCTCTACCGCGAGGACGTCGACCCCAGGACCGGCAGGGTCGTCCGCCGCACCCCGCCGGTCACCGTCGAGGACGTCACCCACCGGCCGCGCCGCCCGCTGTCCGTCGCCGCGCTGGTCGCCGAACTGCGCGCCGTCACCGTCGACCCCGCCCGCTCGCCCGAACTGCGCCGCGCCGCCGCCGAACGCCTCGCCACCCTCGCCGCCGCCACCGACGAGGAGGGGCAGCCGCTGGTCCCCGCCGCCCGCCCCGAACGCTGGTGGGGCCTGGACGACCCGACCGCCGCCGCCGAGCCGCTGCGCAGCGCCGACGCACCCGTCCGGCTGTCCGGCAGCGGGCTGGAACAGCTGGAGAGCTGCTCCCTGCAGTGGTTCCTGGACAAGGAGGTCAAGGCGCGCGGCGCCGGCTCGGCCGCCCAGGGCTTCGGCAACGTGGTGCACGCCCTCGCCGACGAGGTCGGCTCCGGCCGCACCCCCGCCGACCTCGCCGTGCTCATGGAGCGGCTGGACACCGTCTGGGACGCGCTGGCCTTCGACGCGCCCTGGAAGTCCCAGCAGGAGAAGACCGAGGCCCGCGCCGCCCTGGAGCGCTTCCTCAACTGGCACGTCCTGGAGCGCGGCCGGGACCTCGTCGCCACCGAGCACGGCTTCGACGTCACCCTCGACGTCGGCGGCGTCTCGGTGCGCATCCGCGGCTCGATGGACCGGGTGGAGAAGGACTCCGCCGGGCGCGCCTACGTGGTCGACTTCAAGACCGGCAAGCAGATACCCACCGACAGGTCGCTGCCCGAGCACAAGCAGCTCGCCGTCTACCAGCTCGCCGTCCGGGCCGGCGCCCTCAACGAGCTGCCCGGCTTCCCCGGGCACCCGCCGGACACTGGCGGCGCCGAACTCGTCCACCTGCGCGAGCCCGCCGCCAAGGCCGCCCAGGACACCCCCAAGGTGCAGCACCAGGAGCCGCCGCAGGGCGAGCCCTGGATCGAGAACCTGCTCGCCGAGGCGGCCGGGAAGGTCCTCGCCGAGCGCTTCGTCCCGCAGACCGGCGGCGGCTGCGACCGCTGCACCTTCCGCCGCAGCTGCTCCGCCCAGCGCGACGGGGCGCAGCTCGTGGAGTGAATCCTGTCCGACGCTCCGGTTACGGTTGCGGGGTGACCGCCGTGCTCAGCCATCCCGACCAGCTCAAGGAGCTGCTCGGCATCCCGTTCAACCGGGAGCAGATGGCGGCGGTCGGAGCCCCCCTGGAGCCGGCCGTGATCGTCGCCGGCGCCGGCTCCGGCAAGACCACGGTGATGGCCGCCCGGGTGGTCTGGCTGGTCGGCTCCGGCGCGGTCCGGCCCGAGGAGGTGCTCGGCCTCACCTTCACCAACAAGGCCGCCGGCGAGCTCTCCGAGCGGGTGCGCGCCTCCCTCCTGCGGGCCGGGGTCGTCGACCGGGACGGCGCCGAGCCGCTCGGCGACCCGGAGATCTCCACCTACCACGCCTTCGCCGGCCGCCTGCTCAAGGAGCACGGCCTGCGGATCGGCATCGAACCGGACGTCCGGCTGCTCGCCGACGCCACCCGCTTCCAGCTCGCCGCCAAGGTGCTGCGCACCGCCCGCGGCCCGTTCCCCGCCCTCACCGGCACCTTCGCCAACCTGGTCGCCGACCTGACCGCACTGGACGGCGAGCTCGCCGAGCACCTGGTCGAGCCGCAGACCCTGCGCGAGTTCGACGAGCGGCTGCTGGACACCCTCGCCACCGTCAAGCTCACCAACGACGACCTGCGGGCCGTCCCGGCCACCGCCCGGGCCCGGCTGGAACTGCTGCGCCTCGTCGAGGACTACCGGCGCCGCAAGCGCTCCGCCGGGCTGATGGACTTCGGCGACCAGATCGCCGCCGCCGCCCGCCTCGCCCAGCAGCGCCCGGAGGTCGGCGAGCTGCTGCGCGGCCAGTTCAAGGTGGTGCTGCTGGACGAGTACCAGGACACCTCGGTCGCCCAGCGGCTGATGCTCGCCGGCCTGTTCGGCGCCCCCGGCGACGGAACCGGCACCGGCAGCGGCCACCCGGTGACCGCCGTCGGCGACCCCTGCCAGGCGATCTACGGCTGGCGCGGCGCCTCGGTGGCCAACCTCGACGAGTTCCCCCGGCACTTCCCGAAGGCCGACGGCCGCCCCGCCGACCGCTACGCGCTCAGCGAGAACCGCCGCAGCGGCGGCCGCCTGCTCGCCTTCGCCAACGAACTCGCCGCCCCGCTGCGGGAGATGCACGAGGGCGTGGAGGCGCTGCGCCCGGCCCCCGGCGCCGAGCGGGACGGCTACGTGCGCGCGGCGCTGCTGCCCACCCACGCCGAGGAGGTCGACTGGCTGGCCGACTCGATCGCCCACCTGGTGCGCACCGGCACCGCGCCCGGCCGGATCGCCGTGCTGTGCCGCGGCGGCGCGGCCTTCCCGGACATCCACGCCGCGCTGGTCGCCCGGGAGGTGCCGGTCGAGGTGGTCGGCCTCGGCGGGCTGCTGCAGCTGCCCGAGGTGGCCGACCTGGTGGCGGTCTGCGAGGTGCTGCAGGACCCGACCGCCAACGCCGCGCTGGTGCGCCTGCTGATCGGCCCGCGCTGGCGGATCGGCCCGCGCGACCTCGCCCTGCTCGGCCGCCGGGCCGCCGACCTGGTGCGCACCGACCACCCCGAGGGCGTCGAGGCGCTGGCCGCGGCCGTCGCCGAGGCCGACCCGACCGAGGTGGTCTCGTTGGCCGACGCGGTGGAGACCTTCCTCGACGCCTCGGCCGGCGACGAGGGGAAGCCCGACGACCTGCCGTTCTCCGCCGAGGCGCGGGTGCGCTTCGCCCGGCTCGCCGCCGAGCTGCGCGACCTGCGCCGCTCGCTCGCCGACCCGCTGATGGACGTGCTGCACCGGGTGCTGTCCGTCACCGGCCTGGAGGTCGAACTCGCCGCCTCCCCACAGGCCCTGGCCGCCCGGCGGCGGGAGACCCTGCACGCCTTCCTGGACGTCGCCGCCTCCTTCGCCGACCTCGACGGCGACCCGGGCCTCGCCGCCTTCCTCGGCTTCCTGCGCGCCGCCCAGGAGTACGAGCGCGGCCTGGACAGCAGCCTGCCCGGTGGCGAGGACACCGTGAAGGTGCTCACCGCGCACAAGTCCAAGGGCCTGGAGTGGGACGTGGTCGCCGTCCCCGGCCTGGTACGGGGCGCGTTCCCGTCGTCCAGCCCGCGCGAACGCTGGACGAGCACCAAGCGCGTGCTCCCGCACGCCCTGCGCGGCGACGCCGAAACGCTGCCCGACGTGCGCGGCGGGTGGAACGGGAAGTCGATGACGGCCTTCAAGAAGGAGCTGGCCGAGCACTCCGCCGTCGAGGAACTGCGCCTGGGCTACGTGGCGTTCACCCGCCCCCGGTCGCTGCTGCTGGCCTCCGGGCACTGGTGGGGGCCGAGCCAGAAGACCGTCCGCGGCCCGTCCGACTTCCTGGAGCGGCTGCGCGAGCACTGCGAGCGGCCCGGCGCCGGCGAGGTCGAGCACTGGGCCGAGCAGCCGGAGAAGGGCGCCGAGAACCCGGCGCTGGCCTCCCCGGTCGAGCGCCCCTGGCCGCTGCCGCTGGACCCGGCCGCCCAGCACGCCCGCCGCCGGGTCGCCGAGGTGGTGCGCGCGCGGGTGGCGGGCGCGGCGGCCCCCGAGGCCGAGGAGCTGACCTCCGAGGACCAGCGCCAGGTCGCCTCCTGGGACCGCGATCTGACCGCGCTGCTGGGCGAGTTGGAGCGCTCCCGGCGCACCGCGCGGGACGTGCCGCTGCCCGCCTCGCTGTCCGCCACCCAGCTGCTGCGCCTCGCCGCCGACCCGGACGGCTTCGCGCACGAGCTGGCCCGTCCGATGCCGCGCCCCCCGCAGCCGGCGGCCCGGCGCGGCACCCGCTTCCACGCCTGGGTGCAGTCCCGGATCGAGCCGCTGCTGCTGGTCGAGCCCGGCGCGCTGCCCGGCGCCGACGACGACGGCATCGAGGACGAGCAGGACCTGGAGCGGCTCAAGGAGGCGTTCCTGCGCACCCCGTACGCGCAGCGCAAGCCCCACCGGGTGGAGGCGCCGTTCCAGCTGGTGCTGGCGGGACGGGTGGTGCGGGGACGGATCGACGCGGTCTACCGGGAAGATGACGCGTTGTCGGAATCCGGTGGTGCGTCACGCTACGAAGTGGTGGACTGGAAGACCCACCGGGAGGAGACCGCCGACCCGTTGCAGCTCGCGGTCTACCGGCTGGCCTGGGCCGAGCACGCGGGCGTCGATCCCGAGCAGGTCACGGCTTCCTTCCTGTACGTCCGCAGCGGACGGATCGTCCGTCCCGCAGGACTTCCCGACCGAAAAGAGTTGGAACGGCTCCTGATCGGGAACAGTGACTATTGAGTCACACAGAGCATCCAAGTCATCACGCCAGTGCCCGAAACCTGTGCGTCATGCACGTTTCGCGCCTATTGTGGGGTCGGTAACCGGTCAACCCCCGTGCTCCGGCCGCCAGCGAGGCCCGTATTCCCTGACCCTCAGTCATCACCGCAGGTGCCCTCGGGCATCGGCGTCTTCTGCTGGAGAGACCGAAGTTGAGCGCGACCGGATGGATCAGAGAGCGGTTCACCGGGCCGACACCGGGGCCCGCTCCGCGCGCGACCGGCACCTGGCCGAGGACGGCGCTGGCGCTGCCGTTCATCGGCATGGTGCTGATCGTCGCCCTCGACTACCTCAGCGGCACCGAGGTGACGGTCGAACCGGCCCTCACCGCCGTACCCGCGCTGGCCGCCGTGGTCAGCCGCCGAACCTGGTACCCGCTCGCCATCGGTCTGGGCACCGAGGCGGCGGCCTTCCTGATGGCCTTCCGCAGCGACACGCTCGGCGAGTCCGTGCACGCCGCCAGCGTCTTCGCGATCCTGCTCGTCGCCGCGATCGGCTGGGTCAGCGCCACCCTGAGACTGCGCCAGGAACAGGCGTTGGCCGACGCCCAGCTGGTCGCCTCGATCGCCCGCCGGGTGCTGCTGCGGCCCGTCCCCGAACGGGTCGGCACCGTCCGGGCGGCCGTCCACTACGAGGCCGCCGCCGCGCACGCCCGGATCGGCGGCGACCTCTACGAGGTGGTCAACACCCGGCACGGGGTGCGGGCCGTGGTCGGGGACGTCCGCGGCAAGGGCCTCGGCGCGGTGGAGACGGCCGCCGCCGTGCTCGGAGCCTTCCGCGAGGCCGCCCACCAGGAGGCCGCCCTGGACCGGGTGGCCGGCTGGCTGGCCGTCAGCCTCGACCGCGCCCTGCACGAGAACGACCACCCGGGCGTGGAGGAGGAGTTCGTCACCCTGGTGCTGATCGGCGTCCGCCCCGACGGCGCCGCGGAGATCGTCAACTGCGGCCACCCGGCCCCGCTGCTGCTGCGCGGCGGCGAGGTCAGCCCGCTCGAACTCGCCGAGACCGTACCGCCGCTGGGCGTCCTCGACCCGGCCGACGTCCGCCCGCCGGTGCACCGGCTGCTGCTCCAGGGCGAGGACCGGGTCCTGCTGTTCACCGACGGGGTGATCGAGGCCCGCGACCGCGCCGGCGTCTTCTACCCGCTCGCCGAACGCCTCCCGCGCTGCGCCGCCGGCCGCCCGGCCGACGTCCTGCAGCGCCTGCACGAGGACGTGGTGCGCCACGTCGGGCGCCAGCTCGGCGACGACGCGGCCATGCTGCTGCTCCAGTTCGACCCGCCGCCCGCGCTCGGGCCCGGAGCACCCCGGGGCGCGGCCACCGTCCACCTCCCGCAGCAGGCCGGGGTCCTGGCGCGCCACTGAGGACCCAGAGGCCCTACAGGGACACCTCGACCAGCAGCGGGCGGTGGTCCGACACCACCGCGCGCGGCGCCGCCGCCGGGCCGACCGCCGTCCGCGGCACACCGATCGCCAGCACGTGGTCGAACTGCACCGCCGGCCGGTGCGAGGGGTAGGTCGGCGTGCGCGCCAGGTCGTACCAGCCCTGCAGGCGCGGCCGCGGCTCGCGCACCCGGCGCCGGCGCGGCTCGGCCAGCGCGGGCCGGGCCCGCCGGGCCGCCCGCAGCTCGCGCACCCGCGCCCGCGGCGCGGTGCGCTCCAGCGCCGTCGCCCCGCCGAGCACCGTCCGCGGCACGGCGCCGACCAGGTTGAAGTCGCCCAGCACCAGGTACGGCCGGGGCAGGTCGGCGATCCAGCGCCGGATGCCGGCCAGCTGCGCCATGTTCCAGCCGGGGACGAAGGACAGGTGCGCCGCCACCACGGTGAACGGCCCGTGCTCGCCCTCCAGGACGGCCGCCAGCGCCGCCCGCGGCTCGTCCGGCACCGGGGTCAGCCCGCGCCGCCCGGCCACCCGCAGCGGCAGCCCGAACGGGGCCGGGGCGAACCGGCGGGCCCGCCAGTGCCGCACCGGAAGCCTCGTCAGCAGCGCCGTCCCGTACGAGGGCGCGGCGCCGTCGCCGACCTCGTCCGGCCCGTACACCCGCAGGCCGACCGGACCGGACGGCTCCGGCACCCAGCCCGCGACCGGCGCCGGGCGGCCGTGCAGCGCGGCGGCGAAGCGCCAGTCCTTGGCGCCCATCGCCGCGGCGGCCACCGCCGCCTGGTCGGTGAGGCCGGAGCGCGCCTGGTGGCGGTCCACCTCCTGGAGCGCCAGCACGTCGGCGTCCAGTGCGGCCACCGCCTCGGCCAACGGCCCGCCGGGGTCGGACGGGTAGGGCCGCGGCGCGCCGTCCGGGGCGAGCGGCTGTCCGTGCAACAGATTGAAGGTGGCGATGCGCAACTGGCTCACACCGCACGACGGTACCCGGTCCCCGGGGGAGGGGGGTCCGGCTTGAGGCGGTAGGGCATACCGGGTATACATACTCGGTATGTCCATCCGTCACGGTCTGCTCGCCCTGCTCGACCAGGGCCCGCGCTACGGCTACCAGCTGCGCACCGAGTTCGAGGCGCGCACCGGCGCCACCTGGCCGCTCAACGTCGGGCAGGTCTACACCACGCTGTCGCGACTGGAGCGCGACGGGCTGGTCGAGCCCGCGGGGGAGGACGGCGAGGGCCACCAGTTCTACGCCGCCACCGACGCCGGCCGGGAGGAGCTGCGGTCCTGGTTCGACACCCCGGTGCCCCGGACCAACCCCCCGCGCGACGAACTGGCGATCAAGCTCGCCATGGCGGTCACCGTCCCCGGAGTGGACGTCTCCGCCGTCGTCCAGGGCCAGCGCCGGCACAGCATCAAGGCGCTCCAGGACTACACCCGGCTCAAGGGCCGCGCCCTCGCCGGCGAGAAGCGCCCCGGCGTGGTGCCCTCCGCCAGCAACGACCTCGCCTGGCTGCTCGTCCTCGACCAGCTGATCTTCCAGACCGAAGCGGAGATCCGCTGGCTCGACCACTGCGAGACCCGGCTCGCCCAGCAGGCCGAGCTCCTGCAGGCCCGCACCGCCGAGGCCGCCCGCGACGACGGCGCGCCCGCGAAACGCGGCCGCCGCCTGCGGGCCTGAGCCCACCGCCTGAGTCCGCGCGCGTGAGTCCGCGCGCCACCCGAACCACCAGGCTCGGCCCGACTCCGAGCCCACACCCAGCACAAGGGGGGAATTCGTGTCCCACACCCAAGAGGCCCGGCAGATGCCGGTGCTCCACCTGGAGAACGTCACCCGGGTCCACGGCCACGGCGCCGCCGAGGTCCAGGCCCTGCGCGGCGTCGACCTCAAGGTCCACCCCGGCGAGTTCGTCGCCGTCATGGGCCCCTCCGGGTCCGGCAAGTCGACCCTGCTCACCCTGGCCGGCGGCCTGGACACCCCGAGCGGCGGCCAGGTCCTGGTCGAGGGCGTCGCCCTCGGCGGCCTCAACCGCAAGAAGCTCGCCCAGGTCCGCCGCCGCTCCGTCGGCTACGTCTTCCAGGACTACAACCTGATCCCGGCGCTCACCGCCGCCGAGAACATCTCGCTGCCGCGCGAACTCGACGGGCTGTCCACCCGCGCCGCCCGCCGCGAGGCCCTCGTCGCCCTGGAGGAGCTCGGCATCCCCGAGCTCGCCGACCGCTTCCCCGACGACATGTCCGGCGGCCAGCAGCAGCGCGTCGCCATCGCCCGCGCCCTGATCGGCGACCGCCGCCTCGTCCTCGCCGACGAGCCCACCGGCGCCCTCGACTCCACCACCGGCGAAGCCGTGCTCGCCGTCCTGCGCGCCCGCTGCGACGCCGGCGCCGCCGCCATGATGGTCACCCACGAGGCCCGGCACGCCGCCTGGGCCGACCGGGTCGTCTTCCTGCGCGACGGCCGGATGGTCGACGAGTCCGTCAGCCAGGACGCCGCCAGCCTGCTCGTCACCGCCGCCGGCAACGCCCTGAAGGTGGACGAGTGAAGCTCAGCGCCTGGCGGGTCGCCCTGCGCATAGCCCGCCGCGACGCCCTGCGCGCCAAGGGCCGCAGCGCCCTCGTCATCGCGATGGTCGCCCTGCCCGTCCTCGGCGTCACCGGCGCCGACGTCGTCTTCCGCAGCGCCGAGCTCACGCCCACCGAACAGGTGGCGCGGCTCATCGGCCAGGCCGCCGGCGAGCTGAGCGTGGTCCAAGCCGGCTCCACCGTCAAGCAGGCGCCGGACCCCGACAAGGGCTTCACCGTCAAGGACCCCAAGGACGACGCCAAGGAGGGCGAAGCCCCCGCGTACACCCCCGTCCAGCGGCGCTCCCTGGACACCGCCCCCGCCGAGCTGGCCCGCCAGCTGCTCCCGGCCGGCGCCGTCCTGGTGCCGGAGCTCTCGGGCCCGTACACCGCCGCGAGCAGCGCCCAGGGCCTGCTCAGCACCCGGGTCGGCGAGGCCGACCTGACCGACCCGGTCTGGCAGGGCCGGGTGAACCTGGTCCAGGGCCGCGCCCCGGCCGCCGACACCGAGGCCGCCGTCACCACGGACTTCCTCAAGCGCTCCGGCCTCAAGGTCGGCGACAAGACCGCCGTCCGCGGCCTGGAGTCCGCCCCCTTCACCATCAGCGGTGTCTACGAGTACCCCGGTGAGCTGCGGGCCACCGAACTGACCGCCCGCCCCGGCACCCTGCTGGAGCGGCTCGCCAAGGCCACCAGGACGGACAACGCCCGCGAGGCCGGCACCGAGACCTCCCGCTGGCTCGTCAAGCTCCCGGCCGGGGCCGCGCTCGACTGGAACAAGGTCAAGGAGGTCAACGAGTACGGCTTCACCGTGACCTCCCGCGCCGTCCTGCTCGACCCGCCGGCCCGCGCCGACGTCCCCTACTACGTCGAGCAGAAGTCGCGCGGCGGCGAGGAGACCTCCTACCTCAACCGGACCGACGTCGTCATCCTCGCCACCGTCGTCGGCATGGCCCTGCTGGAGATCGTCCTCCTCGCGGGCCCCGCCTTCGCCGTCGGCGCACGGCGCTCGCGGCGGCAGCTCGGGCTGCTGGCCGCGGCCGGCGGTGAACGCGCCAACGTCCGCTCGGTCGTGCTCGGCGGCGGCATCGTCCTCGGCGTCACCGGCGCCCTGGTCGGCCTCGGCCTGGGCGTCGGCCTGGTCGCCCTGCTGCGCACCAGCGCCGAGGACTACTCCGGCAAGCGCTTCGGCCACTTCAACCTGCAGCCGCTCGACCTGCTCGGCATCCTCCTGGTCGGCCTCGTCACCGGCCTGCTGGCCGCCGTCGTGCCCGCCGTCCAGGCCTCCCGCCAGGACGTCGTCGCCGCGCTGACCGGCCGCGACACGCTCAAGCCGCCGAGCCGCAAGCTCGCCGTCCTCGGTCTGCTGATGCTCGGCGGCGGCGCCGCCCTCGCCCTGTTCGGCGCGACCAGCGGCATCGGCAACCGCAGCGTCGCCGTCCTCGGCGGCTCGGTCGTCGCGGAGCTCGGCATGGTCGTCCTGACGCCCTACCTGGTCGGGCTCTTCGGCCGGCTCGGCCGCTGGCTCTCGCTCGGCCCCCGGCTCGCCCTGCGCGACTCGGTGCGCCACCGCGGCCGCACCGCGCCCGCCGTGGCCGCCGTGATGGCCGCCGTCGCCGGCTCCGTCGCGGTCAGCGTCTACATGGCCAGCTACGAGGAGCAGAACCGGCGCGACTACGTCGCCTCCGGGCCCTCCAAGGCCGTGATGCTCGGCAGCGGCTGGATGACCGACGCCGACAGCAAGCTGCTGCCGCAGGCGCGCGAGGCCGTCGAACGCAGCATCCCCGACCTCGGCCAGCGCGCCGACGTCCAGCGCGTCGAGCCCAAGGGCAACTGCCCCGACGGCAGCTTCTGCGGCTACATCAGGGTCGAGGTGCCCAAGGCGGACCGCTGCCCCGCCCTCGACCCGACCAACGAGCTCGACCCCGCGGAGCACTACCGGATCATGGGGACGGACCCGCGCTGCAAGTCGGACAACCGCCGCAGCACCCCGTACACCGCGCTGGTCGCCGGCGACGCCACCCTGCTGCGCAACCTCTACGGCGTCACCGACCAGGGGGCCGGCCAGGCCCTCGCGGCCGGCAAGGCCGTGGTCTTCGACCCCCGGTACCTCAAGGACGGCAAGCTCGCCCTCCAGTACACCCTGCCGGTCCACCCCGATTCGAGCGGCAACTCCCGGGAGAAGCCGGTCACCACCGAGATCGCCGTGGACGCCGTCCTCGTCGACTCCTCGGTGCCGGCCCCGGGCCAGGCCGTGGTCAGCCCGGCCACCGCGGCCCGGCTCGGCTTCGCCACCGCTCCGGCCGGCTCGGTCTGGCTGCCCGCCGCGATGCCCTCCGACGGCGCCCAGCAGAAGGCCGACGGCGCGATGGCCAAGCTCACCGACCACACGATGCTCAAGATCGAACGCGGCTACGAGTCCCGGGCCGGACTGGTCCAGCTCGGCCTGAACGTCTTCGCCGCGATCGTCGCCCTCGGCGCGGCCGGCATCGCCACCGGACTGGCCGCCGCCGACTCCCAGCGCGACCTGACCACCCTCGCGGCGGTCGGCGCCGAACCCCGCATCCGGCGCTCGCTGTCCGGCTTCCAGTGCGGGGTGATCGCCGCCATGGGCGCCCTGCTCGGCGCGGTCTGCGGCGTGGTGCCGGGGGTGGCGCTGCGCAAGGTCGAGGCCGCGACGGGCGGCTACCCCGGGATGAGCGCCGCCGAGCTGGCCAACAAGGCGATCGTGGTCTTCCCGTGGCCCACCATCGCCGCCACCGTGGTGCTGCTGCCGCTGCTCGCGGCCGGCCTGGCGGCCGTGATGACCCGCTCGCGGATCACCCTGCTGCGCCGCTCGGGCTGAGCCCGGCGCACCCGTCCGTCACCCCCGTCGCGCACCCCTGTCGCGGCGGGGGTGACGCATGTTACAGAGCCGGGAACGCCCGGCAGCCGGACGGCCGGGGCGGGCACCCGCACGGGCGAACTACAGTCGTCGGTATGACGAGAACCCCGGACAGCGTCGTCCGCTCCTACATCGACCAGCACCAGGCCGCGTTCCTCGCCGACCTCTCCGAGTGGCTGGCCATCCCCTCCGTCTCCGCCGACCCGGCCCGGGCCGGCGAGGTGCGGCGCTCGGCCGAGTGGCTGGCCGCCAAGCTGGGGGAGACCGGCTTCCCGGTCGCCGAGGTGTGGGAGACCGACGGACTGCCGGCGGTGTTCGCCGAGTGGCCCTCCGGGGACCCGTCCGCGCCGACCGTCCTGGTCTACGGGCACCACGACGTGCAGCCCGCGGCCCGGGAGGACGGCTGGGACACCGAGCCGTTCACCCCGACCGTGGTCGACGGCCGGCTGTACGCGCGCGGCGCCGCCGACGACAAGGGCCAGGTGTTCTTCCACACCCTGGGGGTGCGCGCCCACCTGGCCGCCACCGGCCGCACCGCGCCGGCCGTCAACCTCAAGCTGCTGATCGAGGGCGAGGAGGAGTCCGGCTCGCCGAACTTCGCCGACCTGGTCCGGCGCGAGGCCGGGCGGCTGGCCGCCGACGTGGTCGTCATCTCGGACACCGGCATGTGGTCCGCGACCACGCCGACCGTCTGCACCGGCATGCGCGGCCTGGCCGACGCCCAGATCGACCTGTACGGGCCGGACACCGACATCCACTCCGGCTCCTTCGGCGGCGCCGTCCCCAACCCGGCCCAGGTCGCGGCCGAGCTGGCCGCCGCCCTGCACGACGCCGACCGCAGGGTCGCGATCCCGGGCTTCTACGACGGCGTCGTCGAGCTGACCGAGACCGAGCGCGAGCTGTTCGCCGAGCTGCCCTTCGACGAGGAGCAGTGGCTGCGGGTCGCCAAGTCGTACGGCACCCGCGGCGAGGCCGGCTACTCCACCCTGGAGCGGATCTGGGCCCGCCCGACCGCCGAGGTCAACGGCATCTGGGGCGGCTACACCGGCCCCGGCGGCAAGACCATCGTCCCGGCCTCGGCGCACCTCAAGCTGTCCTTCCGGCTGGTCGCCGGGCAGGAGGTGGAGCAGGTCCGCGAGGCGGTGCGGGACTGGGTGGCCGGGCGGGTGCCCGAGGGCGTCCGGTACGAGCTGGTCTTCCCCGGCGCGACCCGGCCCTGCCTGACCCCGCTGGACCACCCGGCGCTCCAGTCCACCGTCCGGGCGATGGGGCGGGCCTTCGAGCAGAAGATCCTCTTCACCCGCGAGGGCGGCTCCGGCCCGGCCGCCGACCTCCAGGACGCGCTGGGCGCGCCGGTGCTGTTCCTCGGCATCTCGGTGCCCTCGGACGGCTGGCACTCGGTCAACGAGAAGGTCGAGCTGGACCTGCTGGCCAAGGGCGTGGAGACGGCCGCGTACCTCTGGGGCGACCTGGCCGAGAACTTCCGGCCGGGGGCATGACGCCCACCGCGCGCACCATGGCAGCCAGATCACTCATCCGGATGATTCACCACGTGGGGATGGAACAGACGTGAGCACCGTGCCTGAGACCGAGCGCCCGCTGCCCCTGGCCCTGGCCCGGTCCGGGGTGGACCGGGCGGCCGAGCACCGCCTCGACGAGCCCTGGCTGGCGGCCGCCTGGAGCCACCCGAACACCCGGGTCCTGCCGATCGCCGGCGGCGAGGCGTTCGTGGTCGACACCGCGCAGGGCACCGAACTCGTGCTGATGCCCTCCTTCGAGGCCCCGCAGACCGGCGACCGGTACTTCCTCGGCACCGACCAGGACGGCGTCTCGTACTTCGCGCTGGCCGGCGAGAGCCTGCCCGGGCGGCTGGACGGCGACGCCCGGCCGGCCGGGCTGCGCGAGGTCGGCGGGCTGCTGTCCGACCGGGACGCCGGGCTGCTGGTGCACGCCGTGGCGCTGGAGCACTGGCACCGGCTGCACAGCTTCTGCTCGCGCTGCGGGCACCCGACCGAGAAGGCCGGCGCCGGGCACGTGCGGCGCTGCACCTCCTGCGCGGCCGAGCACTACCCGCGCACCGACCCGGCGGTGATCATGGTGATCACCGACGAGCAGGACCGCTGCCTGCTCGGCCGCCAGGCGCTGTGGCCGGAGGGCCGCTGGTCGACGCTGGCCGGCTTCGTCGAGCCGGGGGAGTCGATCGAGCAGGCGGTGGCCCGCGAGGTGCACGAGGAGGCGGGCGTCAAGGTCGGCGAGGTGCGCTACGTGGCCAGCCAGCCCTGGCCGTTCCCGTCCAGCCTGATGCTCGGCTTCCTGGGCCGGGCGCTGCCCGGCGGCACCGAGATCACCGTGGACGGCGAGGAGCTGGCCGAGGCGCGCTGGTTCTCCCGCGAGGAGCTGCGCGCCGGGATGGAGGCGGGCGAGATCCTGCCGCCGTCCGGCATCTCGATCGCCCGGCACCTGGTCGAGCTCTGGTACGGGGAGCCGCTGCCCTCGGCGGCGCGCTGGTAATCCAGGACGAAAGGGGGGCGCGTGGTCAATTCCATGCGCCCCCCTTTTTCTCTCCAACCCCTTCCCGAATTCACCACGACCAGCTGTTCGTATCCGGACGGGCCAGTTCTGCTACCGGAAGGGGTCGGCGCGGGGGCGCATTCAACCCGCTCGGACGATATTGCCGGAAACGGCTGATACCGGCTCACCGCGCTCGCTACATTCACGAGGGTGACAATCCCCCGGGGCACCGCCCAATCCCCCAAATACCAGCGCCTCGCCGCCGACCTGCGCCGCCGGATCGCCGAGGGCGAGTTCACCGCCGACGCCGCCCTGCCGGTCGAGAGCGAACTGGAGCGCCAGTACGGCGTCGCCCGCAACACCGTCCGGCTCGCCGTCGACGTCCTGGTCAACGAGGGCCGCCTGGTCCGCCTCCAGGGCAAGGGCACGTACCTGCGCGAACACCCCGTCCTGGACCACCGCGCCTACGGCCCCGGCCTGACCCCCGCGCCGCGCGACTGCCTCGCCGCGCCCTCCGACGTCTACCTCGGCGAGGCCGCCGAAGCCGGGCGGGAACTCGGCACCGACTTCGAGATGATGATCGTCCGGGCCCGGGTGGACATCGCCGAACGGCTCGGGCTGCGCCCCGGCGAGGCCATCGTGGTCCGCCGCCAGCTGCGGCTGCTCGACCGCGAGCCGTACTCCATCGAGGAGAGCCACTACCGGGCCGGCCTCGCCGCCGGCACCCCGCTGATGGAGCCCGACCCCGTCGAGGGCGGCGACGAGGCGGTGCTCGCCACCCTCGGACGCACCGAGATCGGCGCGGTGGACCACCTGGTCGCGCGGATGCCCGGTCCGGAGGAGGCCCAGTGGTTCCAGGGCGGCCCCGGCGTGCCGCTGATGGTGCAGACCCGCGTCACCTACGACCGGCGCGGGCCGGTGCGGGTCATCGAGACCCGCTACTCGGCCGACCGCAGCCGGCTCGTCTACGGCGTCGGCGACCTCGGCGCCCGCACCACCCTGCCCGCCCCCGCCGCGCCCGTCGACCCGGCCCGGGCCGACGCGCCGTGACGCGCGCCGGCCCCGGCGGCCCGGGCCCGGCGGGTGTGGACCCGGTGGGGTCAGGACGCCAGGGCCTTCTTGACCTGCAGCAGGCTCGGGTTGGTCATCACGACCCGCTCGCCGCCGCCCACCGGCGTCACCAGCACCGTCGGGACGGTCTGGTTCCCGTTGTTCACCGACTCGACGAAGGACGCCGACGCCGGGTCCTCCTCGATGTTGATCTCGGTGTAGCCGATGCCTTCACGGTCCAGCTGGCTCTTGAGTCGGTTGCAGTACCCACACCAGGTCGTGCTGTACATCGTCACGGTGCCGGACATCGAGGGGGCTCCTTCGAAAGAGGGGGGCGTACGGTCTCCGGCAGGAACGTCCACCGGGCGGCGGACATTCCGGAGCGCCGTCGACCGTCGCGCGGAGTGATCATCCTGCGATCGCACCGGGCCTGTGGACAACCCCGTCCGCGATGTCCCCCCGGGCTGAGAGGATGGAACGCATGCAGGAAGACCTCTTGAGCGGCAGCCCCTACGACGGCCCCCACGGCTCCCCCTGGGCCGACCCCGGTGCCGACACGGGCCCGGACGCGGTGCTCGCCGGGCTCGACCCCGAGCAGCGCGCCGTCGCCACCGCCCTGCACGGTCCCGTCTGCGTCCTGGCCGGCGCCGGCACCGGCAAGACCCGCGCCATCACCCACCGGATCGCCTACGGCGTGCGCAGCGGCGTCTACCACCCCCAGCAGGTCCTCGCCGTCACCTTCACCGCCCGCGCCGCCGGCGAGATGCGCGGCCGGCTGCGCCAGCTCGGCGCCGACGGCGTCCAGGCCCGCACCTTCCACGCCGCCGCGCTGCGCCAGCTCCAGTACTTCTGGCCGCGCGCCGTCGGCGGCCCCGTCCCCCAGCTCCTGGAACGCAAGGTCCAGCTCGTCGCCGAGGCCGCCGGCCGCTGCGGCCTGCGCGTCCAGCGCACCGAACTGCGCGACCTCACCGCCGAGATCGAATGGGCCAAGGTCACCCAGATCGCCCCCGAGGACTACCCCGCGGCCGTCGCCAAGTCCGGCCGCGAGGCCCCCCGCGACCCGGCCGAGACCGCCCAGGTCTACCGCGTCTACGAGGAGGCCAAGAGCCGCCGCGGCAGCATGGACTTCGAGGACGTCCTGCTGCTCACCGCCGCCATCCTGGAGGACCGCCCGGACATCGCCGACCAGGTCCGCTCCCAGTACCGGCACTTCACCGTCGACGAGTACCAGGACGTCTCCCCGCTCCAGCAGCGCCTGCTCGACCGGTGGACCGGCCCCGACGGCGGCGCCAGCCTCTGCGTCGTCGGCGACGCCAGCCAGACCATCTACTCCTTCACCGGCGCCACCCCCGACTACCTGCTCAACTTCCGCACCCGGCACCCCGAGGCGACGGTGGTCAAGCTGGTCCGCGACTACCGCTCCACCCCCCAGGTCGTCCACCTCGCCAACGGACTGCTCGCCCAGGCGCGCGGCGAGGCCGCCCGGCACCGCCTGGAGCTCGTCTCCCAGCGCGAGGCCGGCCCCGAGCCGGTCTACACCGAGTACGAGGACGAGCCCACCGAGGCCGAGACCACCGGCCGCCGGATCAAGGACCTGCTCGCCGCCGGGGTGCGCGCCAGCGAGATCGCCGTGCTGTTCCGCACCAACGGCCAGTCCGAGGTCTACGAGCAGGCCCTCGCCGACCTCGGCGTGCCGTACCAGCTCAAGGGCGCGGAACGGTTCTTCGAGCGCCCCGAGGTCCGGGACGCCGGCGTGCTGCTGCGCGGCGCCGCCCGGGCCGCCTCCGACCCGCTCACCGACGACGCCCCCGACCTGGCCGGCCAGGTCCGCGCGGTCCTGGCCACCCGCGGCTTCACCGCCGAGCCCCCGGCCGGCTCCGGCGCCGTCCGGGACCGCTGGGAGTCGCTGGCCGCCCTGGTCCGGCTGGCCGAGGAGTTCGAGCGCACCCGCACCGCGGCCGGCCAGACCACCGACCTCGCCGCCTACGTCGCCGAGCTGGACGCCCGGGCCGCGGCCCAGCACGCCCCGGCCGTCGAGGGCGTCACGCTCGCCTCGCTGCACGCCGCCAAGGGCCTCGAATGGGACGCCGTCTTCCTGGTCGGCCTCACCGAGGGCACCCTGCCGATCATCTACGCCAAGACCGACGAGCAGGTCGAGGAGGAACGTCGCCTCCTCTACGTCGGCGTCACCCGGGCCCGCAAGCACCTCAGCCTCTCCTGGGCGCTCTCCCGCTCCCCGGGCGGCCGGGCCAGCCGCAAGCCGACCCGCTTCCTGGACGGGCTGCGCCCCGGCTCCGCCGCCCCGGGCGCGCGCACCGGCGCGCGCGGCGGGCGGGGGGGCGTCGAGCCCGGCGAGCGCTCCGCCGGGCGGCGGGCCCGCGGACCGGTCAAGTGCCGGGTCTGCGACAAGGTGCTCACCGAGGCCGTCGAGCGCAAGCTGCGCCGCTGCGAGAGCTGCCCGTCCACGATGGACGAGGGGCTGTACGAGCGGCTGCGCGAGTGGCGGGCCCGGCAGGCGAAGAAGCAGGGCGCGCCGGCCTACGTGGTGTTCACCGACGCCACGCTGATGGCGATCGCCGAGGACGTGCCCGCCGGCCGCGGTGAGCTGGCGGCCATCTCCGGGGTCGGCGCGATGAAGCTGGACAAGTACGGGGCCGCCGTGCTCTCGTTGTGTGCGGGGGAGGAGCCCGAGGAGGATCCGGACGACGTCGAGGACGGCGGTCCGGCCGATCAGGCCTGAGCAGGTCCGAGCGCGGTCCCAGGGGCCGCTCCGAGGGTTTCGGAACCCGTCGTGTGACGTGCCGAAGAACTCGCGTGAAAAATAGTTTGCGCCGCGTACCGGGAGCGCAATAGCCTGCCGGAGCGGTCAAGGGGACGCGGTCGCACGGGGTGAAACCTGTGCCGATGCCCCTCGCCCGAGAGCTTTACCGAGACAGACATCCGAACATTCGGAGCCAGGGAGACCAGGCTCCGCGAGACGCCGAGAGGAGGCGAAGACAGTGGGAAACATCATGATCACCAAAATGACTGGCCAGACCGTTGTCGCTGCCTCCCTGCGTGCCGCCCGTCTGCGGGCGCTCGCCGAGCTCGGTGGAACCGGTCTGGGTCTCGACACCACCGGTGTCTCCGCTCCCGTTGTCAGTGGTCTTGGACACACTGATCTGTGCCTCACGGGCGGCAGGAGCTTCGAAGGCACCTTTGTCGAGACCGGTCTGTCCCGTGACTGGGCGTCGTTCGGTACGTCGTGCTCCCTGCGCGACGAGCGACCGACCCAGGCACCGAAGGCAGCAGTAGCCGCCGCCATGCATGGCGGCTATGCGCAGGTCGTCGGTGCCGGAAACGCCCAGAAGCAGAACGAGCAGCAGATTAACCAGGCCATGGCCGCCTTCACGGGCGCCGAGGCCATCCGGATGCAGGCCTTCCGCGGCCCTGAACCCTGGAGAGAACGAACCTGAGCCAGCCTCAGGTCGGCACCTCCAGGGCCGCGGAACCCGTCACACCGGGATCCGCGGCCCTTCTGTTTTGTCCGGTACGCAAGACCACCCAGGCCCTCCGGGGCCTCCGGCCCAGCACCACCAGTCACCTGGGCCGGAACCACTGAGAAAAGACGAGGAAGACGCCCACAGTGTCCACGGTCATCACACCGCCCACCCCGTCCGTACCGCCGACAAGCCAGATCACCAAGGCCGACCAGGCCGACCCCCCGGAGGTTCCTTCCATGCAGCTCAGCTCGATCGAGCAGGCCGAGTCCCTCGGTCTCCCCATCCCCTGCCGCGCCTTCGACCCCGAGGTCTTCTTCGCGGAGACGCCGGCCGACGTCGAGTACGCGAAGTCGCTCTGCGGCACCTGCCCGGTGAAGGAGGCCTGCCTGGCCGGCGCCCTGGAGCGGCGCGAGCCGTGGGGCGTCTGGGGTGGCGAGCTGTTCGTCCAGGGCGTCGTGGTGGCGCGCAAGCGTCCCCGTGGCCGTCCGCGCAAGACCGAGGTCATGGCATGAACCCCGCCCACGAGGCCAGGGTCGTCCGCCGGGGAGAGCAGCCCCCGCTGGACAGCGCCCTCCGCCGATCCGTGCGGATCGCCGCCGCCAAGGCCGACGCCGCAGCCCGCATCACGTCCCCGAGCAAGCACCACGAGCAGGACCACGACATGAACCCCGCCGCCGTCGATCCCACCGCCCGCGCCGAGCAGGCCACCGAACGTCAGACCCAGAACAGGATCCTCGAGATGCAACTCCTCCACGAATCCCTGGCCCGTGCCCATATGCAAGACAGGCTGCACGAGGCCGAGAACCAACGGCTCGTCAGCCGGGTTGCCCGGGCCCGCAAGCTCAGGCAGCGGGCCGAGCGGGCCTCGATGCGCGCCCGCAAGGCGCTCGCCGTCGCGCTGATGTAGCGCTGATACAGCGCTGATGCAGGGCCCCGCCGGCCCGGAGGGCCCGTCCTCGACAGGCCCCCGCCGGCTCCGGTCCACGGCCGGACACCGGTTCGCCGTCGGACCTTGAACCACCGCCGGGCGCTTTTCCGGGAAGGCTCCGGCGGTGCGGCCGTAATAGTCGAGGACGAGCGCCGGGTGGCCCTGTTCGGCGAGCCGGGCGGC
>NZ_JBHUAL010000124.1:0-28437 GCF_042789775.1 Kitasatospora sp. NPDC056800
GTCGGGGTCGACTCGGGCGGCCTGCGCCGCTGTCCGGCTGATCAGTTCGTCAGTTCGTCAGTTCGTCAGCGGTACGGTCCGTCAGCTGTGGCGGCCGCGGCGGCGGGCGGCCAGCACGGCCAGACCGCCGAGGCCGAGCAGGCCGACGCCCGCCAGGCCGAAGACCACCGGGGCGTTGCCCGCACCGGTGGAGGGCAGCTCACCGCCACCGGGGTGCTGGCTGGTCGGCGCCTTGGTCGGGTGGTGGCTGGTCGGGCCCGGACCGGCGCTCGACGTCGTCGCGCTGGCCGACGGCGAGGTCGGCGCCGGAGAGGTCGGCGCGGGGGACGTCGGGCTCGGCGACGTCGGGGACGGCGACGTCGGGGACGGGGAAGTCGGCGACGGCGACGTGGGAGACGGCGACGTCGGACTCGGCGAGGTCGGCGAGGGGGACGGCGTCGGCGAGGTCGGCGACGGGCTGGGCGTCACGGCGCAGTCCGGCAGGTCGCCGTCGAACGGGTAGCTGTGGATCTCGTAGCCGCCGGTACCGGTGTGGACCAGGTTGCCCGCCAGGTACACCCGGCCGTTCATGCCCGGCTGGGCGATGGTCGTGGTGCCGCCCGGGTTGCCGGCCATGACCGAGCCCTGGAACTGGGCGCTGCCGAGGATCTGCGCCGAGGTCGCGGTCGGGAAGTTGTACATCAGCTTCGAGCGCATGTCGGTGGTCTGGTCCCCGGCCAGGCCGGTGCCGGTGTAGGTGTTGATGATCGGGCTGTCCCCGAGCATGTTCACCACGACGGTGGCGCCGGCCGGGATGTTGTTGAAGACCAGGCCGATCTGCCCGCCGGACGGCGAGGCGAGGTTCTGGGTGACGTTGAAGACCTGCTTCATGCTGGTCCCGTCGCCGGTGAAGGTCGCCTGGCTCGGGGAGATGTCGACGGTGCCGGTCGCGGTGGCCCGGCCGACGCAGTCGGAGACCTCCTCGATCTGGGTCAGCACCGACTGGTAGGGCGCGGCCGCGTTCGGGTCCTGGATCGACTCGCCGGTGGGGTCGATGTTCACGGTGCCGGTGACGGAGCCCGCGTGGCGCAGGTTGCCGAAGGCCGGGCCGTGCGAGTCGCTGCCGCCGATCAGGATCGCGTTGCCGGTCAGCACGTCGACGTTGCCGCCGGTGGTCACGAAGTCGCTGCCGTTCGGCGGCACCACGCGCGAGCCGACGCCGACGACGCCCATGTTGTAGATGCCGCCGCCGTTCTTGTCGACGGTCAGGTTCCCCAGCGTGACGATCTTGCCCTCGGCCTCCGCGGCGCGGCCGGTCACCGTGTAGTCGCCGCCGGTGAAGACGTTGATGGTGGCGTCGCGGCCGGGGAAGTCGCCGTTGTTGGGCGGCGGCCAGGTGGCGGGGCAGTCGGGCCCCGAGCAGGCGCCCAGCGGCGGGGCCAGCGGGGCGGCGGAACCGACCGTCAGCACCGCGGCCAGCGGCAGCGCGGTGAGGGCGGTCGCCACCGCCACCCGGACGGCCCGGCGCCTTCGTGTGGCCGGTGTTCTCACGGCGGTCGTTCTGTGATCCGGCGAACCGGTGGCCTGACCCATCGACAATTCCTCCGTGCATGAGAAAAGGACAGGCCGGGACGACCTGCCATGTTCCGTGCCATCTGCTGGCGATCTCACAGATCCGGGACATCCAACCCCAAAACGGACCATCCGCACTTTACAGACCCTCAGATCGGATCCGAAATTCATCCGTACGGAGCAGCGCTTCCTCGGGCGGGCGCCGACGGACGGCAAGGCCCTCGGGCGTGTCTTCGAGGTGCGTGCCCTGGCGTCGCCCCGCAGACGCGAGTTCGAAGACAGGCCCTAAGTTGGAGGCATGACCACCGAGGCCCAGGAACAGAGCGCGCCGCTCGTCGCCGTCGCGTCCGCCGACGCCGTACTGCGGCACCCCGAGGCGGGCGAGCACCTGCTGACCGCCATGGAGCGGGAGCGCGCCGCGCGCTTCCGGCACGAGTCCGGACGGACCGACTTCACCGCCGGCCACGTCCTGGTCCGGCTCTGCGCCGCCCGGCTGCTCGACGTGCCGGTGGCCGGCCTCGTCCTCGCCCAGCAGTGCCCGGACTGCGGGCTCGCCGACCACGGCAAGCCCTACCTGCCGGACCACCCCGGGGTGCATGTGAGCCTGTCGCACACCCGGGGCGTGGTCGCGGCCGGCGCCGGGTTCCAGCCGGTCGGGGTCGACGTCGAGCTGTCCACCCGGGGCGGCTCGCTGCGCTCGGTCGCCCGCCGGGTGCTCGCCCCGGCCGAGCTCGCCCTGGTCGAGGCCGACCCGGAGCCGGAGCGGGCGTTCCTGCGGCTCTGGGTGCGCAAGGAGTCGCTGATCAAGATCGGGCGGGCCACCCTGGACACCCTCGGCCGGGTCGACCTCTCCGCCCTGCCGCTGACCGTCCCGCCGGGCGCCCCGCTGCGCAGCCGGTACGAGGACCTGCACCTGCTCGACTGGACCGACCCGGAGCACGCCGCCGCCGTCGCGGCCGTCAGCACCGCCCCGCCCCGGATCGTGGAGCTCACGGCGGCCGACTGAGCGAAGGGGGCGGGGCGCCGGGCATCGGCGGGCCGGCGGCGGGCTCCGGCGCCCACCCGCACGGTGGGCCGGTGAATAAGCGGTGTTAGCGTGCCTGGTCGTGGGCCCGCCGATCGCGTGCGCCCCGCCCCCAGCCGACCAGCTGCCCACCGGAATTCAAGAGGGTGCCCCGCCATGGCCAAGTTCCTGCTGAGCCTGCACGTCCTCGTGTCGGTCCTGTTCATAGGCCCGGTCGCGGTGGCCGTCAGCATGTTCCCGCGCCGGGCGAAGGCCGCGCTGGCGGGCGGACCGGACCGGGCCTCCGACGCCGGCGTGCTGCGGGTGCTGCACCGGATCACCCAGGTCTACGCGCTGCTCGGGGTCGCGGTGCCGGTGCTGGGCATCGGCCTGGCCCAGGTGATGGACGTGCTCGGGCAGTCCTGGGTGATCGTCTCGATGGTGCTGACCGCGATCGCCGCGCTCTCCCTCCTGCTCTTCGTGCTGCCCGGCCAGCAGGCCGCCGTGGACGCGCTCGAACTCGACCCGTCGGACGAGCGGCACGCCAAGGCCGTCGGCGGCCTGAAGCTGCTGCCGATGACCGCCGGGGTGTTCAACCTGCTGTGGGCCGTGGTTGTGGTGCTCATGGTCATCCGCCCGGGGTCCAGCACCGGCGTCTGAGCCCCGGATCCCTTGGGCTCTGATCCCCCAGCCCTGATCCCCCGGGCCCCGGGCTCCTTGTCGCCTGGTCCCCCGCGCCCCCTCCCGCCGACCGGGGTGGTTCGAGTACCGTCCTGGGCCATGACGATCATGGCGGGCATGGGCAGCCCGACGGGAACCGGCGTCGGTCCGCTGCTGCGCGGCTGGCGGGTACGACGGCAGCTCAGCCAGCTGCAACTGGCACTGCGGGCGGACTCCTCGGCCCGCCACCTCAGCTTCGTCGAGAACGGCCGCTCCCGCCCCAGCCGCGAGCTGGTGCTGCGGCTGGCCGAGGAGCTGGACGTCCCGGTGCGCGAGCGCAACGCCCTGCTGCTGGCGGCCGGCTACGCCCCGCACTACCCCGAGACACCGCTGGACGACCCGTCGATGGCCGCGCTGCGCGGCGGGCTGGAGCGGCTGCTGGCCGCCCACGACCCGTACCCGGCGGTCGTGGTCGACGGGTCCTTCCGGGTGCTGGCGGCCAACCGCTCGCTCGGACTGCTCCTGGACGGCGTCGCCCCGCACCTGCTGGAGCCGCCGTTCAACGCGATCCGGATCACCCTGCACCCGGACGGGCTCGCGCCGCGCATCGTCAACCTGCGGCAGTGGCGGCGGCACCTGCTGGAGCGGTTGGAGCGGCAGCTGGAGCTGGTCCGCGCCGAGCCGCTGCGCCGACTGTACGAGGAGGTCCGCGGCTACCCCGAACCGGCCGACGACCCGGCGGACGAGCCGGCCGACGACCGGGTGGACGGGCCGGCCGCGTACGGGTCCCCGTTCGCGCTGCCGCTGCGGATCCGGTACGAGGAGCGGGTGCTCTCCTTCCTCTCCACCATCGCGACCTTCAACACGCCGCTGGACGTCACCGTCTCCGAGCTGGCCATGGAGACCTTCCTGCCGGCCGACGCGGAGACGGTGCGGTTCCTGCAGTCCGTGGTCGGCCCCGAGCGTCAGGTCGTGCCCGACACGCCTTAGCCCTGCTGCCGGGCCCGGCGCCGCAGGGCGGTGAACTGGAGGACGGCGAACAGGGCCACCGCCGCGGCCTGCACCGGGATCCAGACGAACCCGGCGGTGGTCGGCTCCAGCCACGCCTCCATCGCGACCAGGCTGAGCACCACCCAGGCCAGGTTGACGCCGATCACCGCCCGCACCCCCGGCCCCGGCGGCTGCCGCCGGGCGGCCAGCGCGCCGACCGCGAGGGCGTACCCGAGGAGGAGCAGCCCGACCTCGACCAGGGTGGTGCGGCCCGCGCCGAGCAGCTCGCCGAGCGGACCGGAGAAGGCCAGGTAGGCCAGGCCGTTGCCGCCGGTCACCAGGGCGTCCAGGGTCAGGGCGCCGCGCACCGTCCACGGGGAGAAGACGGAACCTGGCCGGGCGGGGCTGAGGGTGTTCGCGTGGGCGGACATGGCGGATCACCTCCTGTCGGGGGTGGGCCCCGGGACCGTGGCGGCCGCACCGGGTGCCCCCACCCTGCCCGGCCCGGCGGCGGGCGTCGATTACCCCGTAGGTAAGGGCGGGCGCCCGCACGGGCACGGTCGTCGGGCTACGGCCGCCGGGCCACGGGCAGCCGGGCTACGGCCGCCCGGGCGGCTGCCGGAGCAGGACGCCCGCCCGCTTCACCGCGCGGGCGGTGATGGTGGTCTCCGCCCTGGTGACGCCGAGCGGTCCGAGGGTGTCGGTGAGGAAGCGGTACAGCTCGCCGTGGTCCGGGCAGAACACCGTGGCCAGCAGGTTGGCCGGGCCGCTGGTGGCGAACACCCCGTGCACCCGCGGGTGGCGGGCCAGCACCGTGCCGACCTCGGCGATCCGGCCGGGCGGCACGTCCAGCCAGAGGTTGGCGTCCACGGCCAGGCCGAGCAGCCGCGGGTCCACGGTGGCATGGGTGCGCAGCAGCCCCGCCCCGTCCAGCCGGTGCAGCCGGCGGCGCACCGTGGACTCGGGCGCGCCCACCGCCGCGGCCAGTACGGCGTGGGACTGCCGGGCGTCCTCGCCGAGCCGCTCCAGCAGCGCGCGGTCGAGATCGTCCAGCGGCGGGGGCTCGGCGGGGCGCGGGACGGCGGGCCGGGCGAGCGCGGCGGCCTCCTCCCCGGTCAGGTACCCGGCCCGCCACTGCCCGGCGTCGGCGAAGGCGTGCAGCACCGCGTGGGTGGTGGTCTCGGTGACGGCGCCGGTCGCGGGCAGCTGCCCGTACAACAGCCGGTCGCGGGAGCCGGCATCGGTGAGCACCACGGCCCCGACCTCGTGGCCGCCGAGCATCACGTCGACGAACGGCACGTCGGGGCGGTCGGCGAGG
This sequence comes from Kitasatospora sp. NPDC056800, assembly GCF_042789775.1. Classification (NCBI taxonomy): domain Bacteria; kingdom Bacillati; phylum Actinomycetota; class Actinomycetes; order Kitasatosporales; family Streptomycetaceae; genus Kitasatospora; species Kitasatospora sp. NPDC056800. The sequence goes on from NZ_JBHUAL010000124.1 coordinate 5,523, forward strand.
GCCCGCGCGATGGCGTCCACCCGGCCGCTCAGCACCCGGACCCGCAGCAGCAGCGCGCCCACGGCGGCGTCCTCGACGTCCGGCAGCCGGACCACCCGCAGCACCCCGGCCTGCCGCATCCGGCCCAGCCGGCGGGTGACCGTCCGGGCGGAGACGCCCAGCACCTCGGCGATCCGGCCGGGCTCGGCCCGTCCGTCCACCTGGAGGGCGCACACCAGGCGGCGGTCGAGGGCGTCCAGCACGCTGTCCGGATCGGCGGTGGAGAGGTCCATGGTGTCCGATCCCCGCCACTTCCGGCGGCTCCTGCGTCCTGTTCGGCAGCCCCGACGGTACTCCTTGTCCCGGGCGGCCGGAGCGGACACCGGCCCGGAGCGAGGAGGAGTCACCGTGACGGACGGGCTGTGGACGCTGGCGGAGGACGTGGAGGCCGCGGTGCGCGAGGTCGGTGCGGGGCTGGCGGCACGCCGGTCCGCCGAGCCGGTCACGGCGCGGACCGTCGAGGAGGCGGCGGCCCGCTTCGCCGAGCTGGACGGCCCGGCGGCCGCCGCCCTGCGGGGGCGGCTGACGGCGCTGCGCCCCCGGGCCGGCTGGGTGTCCGAGGAACTGGACGGCCCGGTGCCCGCCGAAGGCGAGTGGTGGCTGTGCGACGCGACCGACGGAGCGGTGCAGTACCTGCTCGGGCAGCCGCACTGGGCGGTGACCGCCACGCTGGTGCGGGACGGCGCGGCGGTGCTGGCCGTGGTGCACGCCCCGGAGCAGGACGGCCGTACCTACCGGGCGGTGCTCGGCGGCGGGGCCGAGCTGGACGGGCGGCCGATCGCGCCCCTGGAACGGGAGTTGGCCGTCACCGTCGCCGCCACCAGCCAGCCGCCCCGGGTGGCCGCCGACCCGGTGGCGCTGCGCCGGGCCGGCGAGTCGCTGTCCGCGATGGCGGGCGCCGTCCTGGCGGTGCGCAACCTCGGCCCGACCGCGCTCCAGGTGGCCCAGGTCGGCTCCGGGCACCTGGCGCTGTTCTGGGAGTACGGCCTGGACGCGGGCAACCTGCTGCCCGGCGCGCTGATCGCCCGCGAGGCGGGCGCCACGGTGACGGACGCCGCCGGGGCGGCCTGGACGGCCGGCTCCGACGGCTTCCTCGCCGCCGCGCCCGGGCTGCACGCCCGGGCGCTGGAGGTGCTGCGGACGGTGCGGTGATCAGCCCCTCGGCTCGGGCCCCGCTTCGGGTCGCGGTTCGGGTCGCGGTTCCGGTCGCGGTTCGGGTCGCGGTTCGGGGCCCGGTCCGAGTCCGAAGAGGGCGGCCGCGTTGTCGTGGCAGACCGCCCGCAGCCACTCCTCCCCCAGCCCCAGCCCGGCCAGCGCCTCCAGCTGGTGGACGTACCGGTAGGGGATGTTGGGGAAGTCGCTGCCGAGCAGGACGCGCTCCCGCAGCCCGCGCAGGCGCGGCAGTTCCGCGCGCGGGAACGGGACGTCGGCCTCGGCGAAGTCGGTGAACGCGATGGTGGTGTCCAGCCGGACGGCCGGGTGGCGCTCGGCCAGGTCGAGGAAGTCGCGGTACTCGGGCATCCCGAGGTGGGCGACCACCAGGACCAGGCCGGGGTGCCGTTCCAGCACCGCGCCGATCGGGCCGGGGCCGGTGAACTTGCCCGGCACCGGCCCGGACCCGCAGTGGGTGACCACCGGGGTGCCGGTCTCGGCGAGCAGCCCCCAGACCCCGTCCAGCAGCGGGTCCGCCGGGTCGTAGCCGCCGACCTGGAGGTGCGCCTTGAACACCCGGGCGCCGTCCTCGATCGCCCGGGCCACGTAGCCGGGCGCCCCGGGCTCGGGGAAGAAGGTCGCGGTGTGCAGGCACTCCGGGGTGCGGGCGGCGAAGTCGGCGGCCCAGCCGTTCAGCCAGCCGGCCATGCCGGGCTTGTGCGGGTAGAGCATGGACGTGAACGCCCGGACGCCGAAGTCCCGCAGCCGCCGGACCCGTTGCTCCTCGGCCTCGCGGTAGGTGATCGGCCACGGGCGGTTCACCAGCGGGCCGGCCGCGTCGAAGTACGCCCACACCTTGTCGAGGACGTTCTTCGGCATGAAGTGGGTGTGCACGTCGATCAGCCCCGGCAGGCCGAGGCCCTGCCAGAACGCCCGGACGCCCTCCGCCTCCCCGACGCCGTCCGCCTCCCGGTCGCTCACGCGATCACCGGGCGGGCGCGGTCGATGATCGCCCCGGTGTCGACGCCGGACGGCAGGGTGCCGAAGGCCGCGCCGTGGTCGCCGCCGAGCCGGCTCGCGCAGAACGCGTCGGCGACCGCCGGGCTGCCGTACCGGACCAGCAGCGAGCCCTGGAGGGCCAGCGCCATCGACTCGACCAGCCGACGGGTGCGGTACTCCAGGTCCCCCGGGTCGGTCAGCTCCTTGCGCAGCGCGGCGACGGCCGCGTCCAGCCGGCGGTCCGCGCCGGCGGCGGCGTCGAGTTCGCCGAGGAAGGCCTCGACGGTCTCCGGGCGCTTGGCCATGGCACGCAGCGCGTCCAGGGCGGCGACGTTGCCGGAGCCCTCCCAGATCGACACCAGCGGCGCCTCCCGGTAGAGCCGGGGCATCCCGGACTCCTCCACGTAGCCGTTGCCGCCCAGGCACTCCAGCGCCTCGGCGGCGTGCGCCGGACCGCGCTTGCACACCCAGTACTTGGCCACCGCGAGGCCCAACCGCCGGACCAGCGCGTCGGTTTCGTCGCCGGCCAGGGCGCGGTCGGTGGCCCGGGCGAGCCGCATCGCGACGATCGTGGCCGCCTCGGACTCCACCACCAGGTCGGCGAGCACGTTGCGCATCAGCGGCTGGTCGACCAGCGCCTTGCCGAACGCCCGCCGGTGCAGGGCGTGGTGCACCGCCCGGGTGGCGCCGTAGCGCATGCCGGAGGCCGCGCCGACGGTGCAGTCCAGCCGGGTCATGTTGACCATCTCGATGATGGTCGGGACGCCCCGGCCCTCCTCGCCGACCAGCCAGCCGACCGCGCCGTCGTACTCCAACTCGGCGGAGGCGTTGGACTTGTTGCCGAGCTTGTCCTTGAGCCGCATCAGCTGCAGGCGGTTGCGGCCGCCGTCCGGCAGGACGCGCGGCAGCACGAAGCAGCTGAGGCCGCCCGGGGCCTGGGCGAGGGTCAGGAAGAGGTCGGACATCGGCGCCGAGGTGAACCACTTGTGGCCGGTGAGCCGGTAGGTGCCGTCGGCCTGCGGGGTGGCGGTGGTGGTGTTGGTGCGGACGTCCGAGCCGCCCTGCTTCTCGGTCATCGACATGCCGGCGATCAGCCCGCGCTTGGTACGCGGCTCGCGCAGCCCGTAGTCGTACTCCCGGGCGGCCAGCAGCGGCTCCAACTCGGCGGCCAGGGCCGGGTTGGCGCGCAGGGCCGGGACGGCGGCGTAGGTCATCGAGATCGGGCAGGTGTGGCCGGCCTCGACCTGGCCCCAGACGAAGAACCGGGCGGCGCGGGCGGAGTGGGCGCCGGGGCGCTCGTCGCGCCAGGGGGCGGCGTGCAGGCCGTACCCGACGGCGGTGCGCATCAGCTCGTGCCAGGCCGGGTGGAACTCGACCTCGTCGATCCGGTGGCCGAAGCGGTCGTGGGTGCGCAGCACCGGCGGGTTCTCGTTGGCCAGCCGGGCCCAGTCGGCGGCCTGCTCGGAGCCGGCCAGCCGGCCCAGCTCGCGCAGCTCGGGCTCGGCCCAGCCGGCGTCGGCCCGCTGGAGGGCGGCGAGCAGGGTGGGGTCGGCGGCGGTGTCGTGTCCGTACGGCAGGGGCACCTGGTTGGTGACCTCATGCGTCGCTGTCATCGCGTCCTCCCAGGGCACGCAGGGTGAAGGAGACCAGGGCGGGGACCACCGTGGTCTTGTCGCTCTGTTCGGGCTCGGCGGCTCCGGTCCCGGCCGCTCCGGGTGTGGCAGCTGCCCCGGACGCGACTGTTCCAGGTGCGGCGGCGAGCGGGCCGGCCAGGGCCTCGCCGACCGCGCCGACCAGGGCGGCGGCGGTCAGCACCGGGTCCTGCTCGGGCAGTTCGCCGCTCGCCACGGCGGCGGCGATCTCGGTGGCGATCACGTCCCGGAACGCCCGCCGGAACACCAGGCGCTCCTCGTCCACGACCGCGTCGGCCGGCTCGACCAGCAGCGCGTACGCCAGCCGGGGCGCGCGCAGGGCGCGGGCGGCGAAGGTCTCGACCACGGCGGCGATCCGCCGCCTCGGGGTGTCCTGGCGGGCGACGGCGGCGTTGACCGCGTCGATCTCGTGCGTGACCACCCGGCGGAACAGCTGCACCGAGAGCTCGGCCTTGCCGCTGAAGTGCTGGTAGAGGCTGCCGGTGGCGATCCCGGCGCGGTCCGCCACGGCGGCCATCGTGCAGCCGCCGTAGCCGCGCTCGGCGAGCAGGCCGACCGCCGACTGGAGCACCGCTTCGCGCTGGGCGTCCAGGCGGGCTTGTACGGCGGGCGTGCGTCGGTAGGCCACGCAAGCATTGAAGCACTGATTCACTGCTTCGGGGAGGGGCTGGGGCGGCCCGACCCCCGCCGGCGGGGCGCGGGGGACGTGCGGGCGCGGAGGCGCGGGACGACGCGAGGAGGCCGCCCCGGGTTCCGGGACGGCCTCCTCCTCATGCGTGGTGGTGCGACCTGCCTAGCGCGAGCGCGAGCGCTACAGCGGGCGGCGCTCCTGCTCCAGCCGCTGGCCCTCGACGTCCAGCGGGCCGAAGTCCGAGCCCGGCTGCGGCGTCTTGGCGAGCGAGCGGGCGGCGTTCGCGTCGCCCAGACCGGCCCACTCCAGCACCTTGGCGGTGGCCTCCGCCGACTGCGCGGCGGGCAGCTGCTCGATCTTCGAGCCGTGGTTGCCGCCGGGCACGGTGTAGACGTAGCTGTCCTCGCTGCCCCGGCCGAGGTGGAACGGCTTGGCACCCCACGGGTCGTTGCCGCCGTAGACGTACATGATCCGCTCACCCTCGCGCTTCACCCAGCGGTCGATGTCGGGCATCGCGTTCGGGTTGAAGACGGTCGGGATCTCCTTCGGCACGTAGCTGCGGACCGAGTAGAGCTCCTTGTAGTCGTAGTGCAGCACGTCCTTCAGGTGCGAGACGTCGAAGAACGGCGCACCCAGCTCGGTCGCGGCCTGGTAGTAGTACGCGGTGTACTTCGCCAGCGACTGGTCGCTGTTGCCGGTGATGCCGGACTGCGAGTCGAACCAGGCGTACAGCTCGTCGTCGGTCGCGGTCGCGGCGACCGGGACCTTGGCGCAGTCCGCCTCCAGGCTGTACTGCCAGAAGCCCCAGACCACGTCCAGCACGCCGGCCTCGTACGCGCGGTCCGGGGAGCCGAGGGTGTTGAAGGTGGAGCCGGACGCCTTGTTGTCGGCGACGTAGCGGGGCACCAGGCGGTCACGGCGCACCAGCAGCTCGCGCTGGGCGGCGTTCAGCCTCGCCCGGCACTCGGGGGTGCCGACGGTCCGGAAGAAGTCGCTGTACGCCTGGTAGTCGTTGACGTTCGTGTTGTTCGGCGCGACGTAGGCGATCGTGCCGGCCACGTCGTCCGGGTAGAAGCGGCGGAAGTAGGTGGAGGACATGCCGCCCTTGCTGGCGCCGGTGGACAGCCACTCCTCCTGGTAGATCCGCTTGAGCGCGGTCACCAGCCGGTGCGAGTCCGCGGCGCCCTGGCGGATGCCGGCCTTCGACCAGTCCGCCGGCTCCGGGCGGGAGGGGGTGAAGAACCGGTACTCGATGGACACCTGGTTGCCGTCCACCAGCCGGGTCGGCTCGGTGCGGGACGGGTTGGTGCCCAGCGTGTAGCCGTTGGTGTAGAAGACGGTCGGGCGGTCGTAGCCGCGGTGCAGCAGGCTGAAGCGCTGCTGGAAGGTGCCCAGCCAGGGCCGGAAGTGGTCGATCGGCTGGGTGTACGTGGCGACGAAGTAGCGGTGACCGGTGGTGGTCGGCTTCTCCTCGGTGATCGTCACGCCGGGGATCGCCGCCAGGCGGTCCTTGATGTCGGCGGTCGGGTCGTCGGCGGGGCTCCGGCCGTGGCGGGACCCCTTGCCCTGGTCACCCTGCGCCCCCTGGGCACCCTGCGCGCCCTGGCCGTCGGCGGCGGACGCCGGGCTCGCCAGGCCGCCGAGCGCGAGCAGCGGTATCAGCAGGGCGGAAGCCAGCAGCCTTCTCATGGTGGTGGTCATCAACTCTCCATCTGTTCAGCTGACATGATCGCCGCCCGCCGGTACGGCCGCGCGGCGCGGGTGGAGCGGATGGTGCGGGTGGAGCGCGGTGGAACTGGTGGAGCGGTGGCCGACCGACGGACGGCCGGGTGGAGCGGGGTGGAGCGGTGGCCGACCGATGGACGGCCGAATGGGCCACCCGCCGTTCGCGGATGGCCCATCGGGGGAAAAGTGCTGGTCAGCGCGGTTGCCCTGGTGGCTTACGGGCGGGGCAGGGTGCAGCCGGCGAGGGTGAGGTCGAAGCGGTTGCCGGCGGCGAAGCAGGCCGGGATCCCGTAGGTCTCCTGGGCGTAGCCGATGCCCGGACGGACCGTCACCGCGCCGTTCTGGTCCACCTCGCAGGGGTTGTCCAGGGTGCAGGTCTCGCCGCTCTCGTTGATCGTGTTGTTGACGGCGACCACCTGGCCGGTCGAGGCGTCGACCACCGGCGAGCCGGAGGTGCCGCCGATCACGTTGCAGGTGGAGGTGTAGCGGACCGAGTCCTTGAAGGTCCAGTCGGCTTCCTTCAGCCGGTAGGCGAAGCCGTCCACCGAGCAGGAGTAGATCTTCTTCCAGTAGCCGGAGACGACCTTGATCGAGGTGCCCTGGACCGGGTGGGTGGCGGCGATCGTCAACGGGGCTATGCCGTAACGGGACTGGATCGAGGCGTAGGTGGTGTTCAGCTGGTAGATCGACACGTCGGTGTCGGTCATCGCGCCGTAGACGATCTTGTTCGCGCGCAGCGTGGCGACACCGCTGCCGCTCCCGTTGAGCAGGGTGAAGGTCCGACTGGAGGACCGGTTGAGGACCACCTCGCCCGGACCGGGCATACCGGTCTCCAGGCAGTGGCCGTTGGAGAGTATGAGGGCCGGGTCGTTCGCGGTCGAGCCGGGCATCCGCACCAGCGAGCCGGAGCAGTTGCTGAGGGCGACCGTCCCGGCGAAGTTGACGGCGGTGACGGGCTTGGCTGCGGACTTGTCGGCGGAGGCCGCGGCCTGGGCCGGAGCGGCTCCGCCGAGGGCGGTGGCCCCGGCGACCAGGAGCGCGGCGACCGTGCCTATGAGCGGCTTGAGCGGCTTCTTCATGAGAGACCTCTCGATGTGGGGGGATCCACTGGTGGGGGTGCACCAAAGCTGTCGCGGACATGACCCACTGTCAAGAGTCAAAGCAACACCAAGAACCGCCCAAGCCGCAATGACCGGTTATCGTCGCCACCCGGCCAACTCCCGGACGGTCAACCCGCCTGCCAGTGCTCCCGACCGAGACTGATCAGGCGCAGTTGGAGGCGCGCGGTGGCGGCGATCCGCCGCTCCCGGGCCGGGTCCGTCTCCAGCGCCTCCAGGAAGGCGGCGGCCGTGGAGACCATGTGGTCGACGTACAGCTCGGCGAGCATCCGCAGGTCCTGCTCGCTCCACCCCCGCGACTGCGGCTGCAGCGCCAGGGCGGCTCCCACCTCGGCGGCGAAGCGGCCGAGTTCGGCGTCGATCGCCTCGCGCACCCGCCGCACCCCGCCGTGCCGCTCGCGCGCCAGGAAGCGGACGTGCGGCCGGTGTTCGCGGACGTGCCGCTCGATCACGTCCACCGCGCGGTCGATCAGCTCCTCGGCGTCGCCGGCCTCGGCGAGCACCGAACGGATCATGACGTGCAGGCTGGCCAGCGACTCCTCGACCAGTGCCACCCCGAGGGCGGCGAGGTCCGGGAAGTGCCGGTAGAAGGCGGCCGGGGAGAGCCCCGCCTCGCGGGTGACCTCGCGGACGCCCAGGCTCGCCAGGTTCTGATCGGCCAACAGGTGCAGCCCGGCGTCCAGCAAGGCCCGCCGACTCTGCTGCTTCTGGGCCTGTCTGGCCCCAACGGTGTGACTCACGCCATTCAGTAAACATTCGTTTGCCGAACTTGGCCAGCCGAGCGTAGAGTGGGGCCGAAGTCAGTGAACACTTGTCAACCGAAATCGGCGCAGTCCCAGCCGCAGCCGAAGGAGTCAGCCGTGATCCTGCTCTCCGCCCTGGTCGCCATGGGCATCCTGATCGGCACCGCCGCCCACACCTCGCTCCCGGTCTTCCTCGCCGCCTCCGCCGGCATCACCACCTGGCTGCTCGCCTTCGGCGCCCGCGAGGGCATCGCCCGCCTCCGGCACCGCTGACCCGGCCGCTCCGCGGACCGCACCCGCGGCCACCCTCCAGAGAGGACCCGCACCACCATGAGCACCGTCACCGACCGTGTCACCACCGGCCGCCTCGCCATCGGCCGCCAGAACATTGACCGCCCGGAGCGCCACGCCCAGCAGACTGCTCGTCAGGCGACCGGCCGTCAGGGCACCGCCGAGGCCGACGGCCTCGCTGTCGCCTCCTTCCTCCTCGGCCTGCCCGGCCTGCTGCTGTTCAACATCGTCCTCGGGCCGATCGCCGTCACCCTGGCCACCCTGGCCCTGGTCCGCGGCACCAACCGGCGCGGCCGCGCCGTCCTCGGCCTGACCCTCGGCATCGCCTCGCTGGCGATCCTCGCCGTCACCACCGCCACCTCCCATGGGGTGCTCATCGACATCAGCTCCTGAACTCCCCTTCCACTCCCACTTCCTGATCCCGCCTCCTGTCCTCAGCCCGCCTTCCGCTCGGCTCCCGATCCACCGTCCCGGCCCTGACCCGCCGGTGAACCACCGGTGAATCGCCGGGCTGACCTCGGCTCCTGAACCGACGGTTCGAACGACTGATCCCGTCAACCCGCCCCACTCCCCCCGCCCGCCACGTAGGGTGGGCCCCATTGGCCAGGCGACCTCAGGGGGCAGGAGTGACTACGGAGAACCGCAGCGAGGCACAGCCGGAACGGACCACCCCGACGGGTGGACGGCTGCTCGCCGTGAGCGATCTGCACATCTCCTACCAGGAGAACCGCGACCTGGTGGAGAAGCTCCAGCCCTCCCACCCCGGGGACTGGCTGCTCGTCGCCGGTGACGTCGCCGAGATCACGACCAGCATCGAGTGGGCCCTCGGCCTGCTCGCCGAACGCTTCGCCCGCGTGGTGTGGGTGCCCGGCAACCACGAGCTGTGGACCCACCCCGAGGACCCGGTCCAGCTGCGCGGAGTGGCCCGCTACGAGCACCTGGTGGAACGCTGCCGCCGGCTCGGTGTGGTGACCCCCGAGGACCCGTACCCGGTCTGGGAGGGCCCCGGCGGACCCGTCCGCATCGCCCCGCTCTTCCTCCTCTACGACTACACCTTCCGCGCGCCGGGCACGACCACCAAGGAGGCCTCCCTGGCGGCCGCCTACGAGAGCGGCATCGTCTGCGCGGACGAGCGGATGCTCTACCCGGACCCGTTCCCGGACCGCGACTCCTGGTGCCGCGAGCGCGTCCGGCTGACCGAGAAGCGACTGGCGGCCTGCGACCCGGACGTCCCGCTCGTCCTGGTCAACCACTACCCGCTGGTCCGTCAGCCCACCGAGATCCTCTGGTACCCCGAGTTCGCCCAGTGGTGCGGGACCGAGCTGACCGCCGACTGGCACACCCGGTTCAACACCGCGGCGATGATCTACGGCCACCTCCACATCCCGCGCCGGACCACCTACGACGGCGTCCCGTTCACGGAGGTCTCGCTCGGCTACCCGCGCGAGTGGCGCAAGCGCGGACTGCCGGACCCGCTGCTGCGGGAGGTCTTCCCGCAGCAGGCGGGCTGAGCCTCCGGCCCACCGTCACGCGGCCGGATTGCCGGCCCCCGGTGCCGCCGACGCCATGGACCTCCACGGCGTCGGCGACCCGGTCGTCGGCCACCCGGGCGGCGGCGCCCCGTACGACGCCCGGGGCGGTCACTTGGCGCCACCTCCTCCGGGGTCGCCCCGCGGCGGTTCGCTGAGCACGGCCCGCTTGGCGCGGTACTCCTCGGCGTCGATGTCGCCCTCGGCGTAGCGGCGGCCCAGGACGGCCAGCGGATGCTCCACGACGGCCCCGGCTCCCGATCCGGGCCCGAACCCGGCCCTGGCGCCGTACCCGCAGCCGTGCCGCCGCCAGACCGTGCGGCGCAGGACCGCGATCACCAGGACCACCACGGCGATCCAGACCAGGGGGATCAGCAGGATCCACGGGCCCGGGCCGTGCCAGTCGGCCAGCTGGGTGTACATGGTGGTTCAACTCCTCGGTGGTGGGCTTCCAGCACCTCGGGCGGTTCCCGAGGCACCTGAAGCGTCCCGCCGAAGAGCCTCATCGCGCGTCCTACCAGCAGCGGCAGTTGGGATACTCCCGGGAGAGTACGAACCACCCGCGACGCTCCGGCCCGGGAGCAGCCCTCAGCCCAGCCAGCCCGGCCGCACCAGCCCCGACTCGTAGGCCAGCACCACCAGTTGCGCCCGGTCCCGCACCCCGAGCTTCACCATCGCCCGGCTGACGTGCGTCTTCGCCGTCAGCGGGCTGACCACCAGCCGCCGGGCGATCTCCTCGTTGGACAGCCCCATCCCGACCAGCGCCAGCACCTCGCGCTCCCGCTCGGTCAGCATCGAGATGTCCGAGAGCCCCTGCGGCACGGCCTCGGGCCGCTTCGACCGGGCGGCGAACTCGCCGATCAGCCGCCGGGTGACCCCCGGCGAGAGCAGCGCGTCCCCCGCGACGGCGACCCGGACCGCCCGCAGCAGGTCGGCCGGCTCGGTGTCCTTGACCAGGAAGCCCGCCGCCCCGGAGCGCAGCGCCTCGAAGACGTACTCGTCCAGCTCGAAGGTGGTCAGCACGACCACCCGCACGGAGGACAGCGCCGGGTCCTCGGCGATCCTCCTGGTCGCCTCCAGCCCGTCCATCCGCGGCATCCGGATGTCCATCAGCACGACGTCCGGCACGAGTTCGCGGGCGAGCCGGACCGCGGCCTCGCCGTCGTCCGCCTCGCCGACCACCGTGAGGTCGTCCTGGAGGTCCAGCAGGGCCCGGAAGCCCGCCCTGACCAGCAGTTGGTCATCCGCCAGCAGTACCCGAATCAATCGCTCTCCGCCTTCGGTGTCGGCAGCTCCGCCCGGACCCGGAAGCCGCCGTCGGGCAGCGGCCCCGCCGTGATGGTGCCACCGAACGCCGCCGCGCGTTCCCGCATCCCGACCAGCCCGCTGCCCGACCCGCCCGCGTCACCGGGCACCGCGGGCCCCGGGTCCTCCACCCGGACCACCAGCACGGCCCGGTCCGTCCAGTCCAGCACCACGACCGCCTGCCGGGCCGCCGAGTGCCGGACCACGTTGGTGAGCGCCTCCTGGACGATCCGGAAGGCGGTGAGGTCGACGGCGGCGGACAGCGCGCGCCGCTCGCCGCGCTCCTGCACCTCCGCCTCCAGACCCACCCGGTCCGCCTGCTCGGTGAGTTCGTCCAGCCGGTCCAGCCCCGGGGCCGGCCCGCGCGGCGGCGCGCCGGGCCCGCGCAGCGTCGCGAGCACCTGGCGGACCTCGCCGAGCGCCTCCTTGCTGGTCGACTTGATGGTGACCAGCGCGCCGCGCGCCTCCTCCGGCCGCCGGTCGAGCAGCGCGAGCGCGACCCCGGCCTGGATGTTGATCAGCGACAGGCTGTGCGCCAGGATGTCGTGCAACTCCCGGGCCATCTTGAGCCGTTCCTCGTTGGCCCGGCGCTCCTCCAGCTGCTGCCGGTAGGCCCGGTGGGCGGCGATCCGCTCGCGCCGGAACCGGACCAGCTCGCCGCCCGCCATCACCAGCAGCAGCCAGGCCAGCAGCCCGAGCTCCTGCGGCCAGACGCTGCCGGACGGCGGGGCGGCGCGCTGCCAGCTCGCCGGCAGTACGAAGGCGCCCAGCAGGTGCACCAGGTAGACCCCGGCCGCGCCCGTCCAGGCCGCCCGGCGGTGCCCGGAGCCGATCGCCGCGCAGCAGGCGATCAGCCAGCTCACGAAGACCGGCCCGTACGGGTACCCGGCGGCCAGGTACCCGGCGGTGACCACCGAGGTACCGGCCGCCACCGCGACCGGCCGGCGGCCGCGCAGCACCAGCAGGGCAGGCCCGAGCAGCAGCAGGAGGTAGCCGAGGGCGTCCAGCGGGACCCGCCCGTGCTGGCCGTGCGCGGCGACGGTCGAGCCGACCACCTGGATCGCCGCGACCGCCACCGCCGGCCCCAGCGCGTGGCCCACCGCGGCCGCGCGCGCCCACGGCGGGCGCGGCGGCTCGGACGGCTCCCCCGGCGGCTGCTCCGCCACGGGCGGCTCGGTCGGCGGGGAGGTGGGCGGCATCATGCCCACAAGCTAGACCCGTGCCGCGCCCGTACGCGTCCTCCAGCAGTGGCGTTCGGGCGTACTCCCCCTGGAGTACGCCCGAACCAGGCCCGCCTCGACCGGATCAGCCCTCGGCGGCAGCGGCGGCAGCGGCCTTCGCCTCCGCCTCCTCGAAGGTGGCCGAGGCCTCCGGCCGCGCCAGCGTGACCACCAGCTCCCCGTCGCTGACCTCCGCGATCAGGGTGTCCCCCTCCCGCACCGAACCGTCCAGCAGCAGGTTGGAGATCCGGTTGTCCAGCTCCGACTGGATCGTCCGGCGCAGCGGCCGGGCCCCGAACTCCGGCTGGTAGCCCCGGTTGACCAGGTACTCCTTGGCCGCCTCGGTGACCTCCAGCCGGATGTCCTGGGCCCGCAGCCGCCGCCGGCTGCGCTCCAGCAGCAGGTCCACCACCGACAGCAGGTCCTTCCGGGTGAGCGCGTGGAAGACGATCACCTCGTCGATCCGGTTGAGGAACTCCGGCCGGAAGTGCTGCCGCAGGTCCCGCATCAGGTCGTCCCTGATCTCGTCCACGTTGCCCGCGTGGTCGAGGATCCGCTGCGAGCCGATGTTGCTGGTCATGATCACCACGGTGTTGCGGAAGTCGACCGTACGCCCCTGGGAGTCGGTCAGCCGCCCGTCGTCCAGCACCTGGAGCAGCAGGTTGAAGACGTCCGGGTGGGCCTTCTCCACCTCGTCGAAGAGCAGCACGCTGTACGGCTTGCGGCGCACCGCCTCGGTCAGCTGCCCGGCCTCCTCGTAGCCGACGTACCCGGGCGGGGAGCCGACCAGCCGGGAGACGGTGTGCTTCTCCTGGAACTCGCTCATGTCGAAGCGGATCATCCGGTCCGGGTCGCCGAACAGCAGTGCCGCCAGCGCCTTCGCCAGCTCGGTCTTGCCGACGCCGGTCGGCCCGAGGAAGAGGAAGGAGCCGGTCGGGCGCTCCGGGTCGCCCATCCCGGCCCGGCCGCGGCGCACCGCCTGGGAGACGGCGGTGACCGCCTCGTCCTGGCCGATCACCTTCTGGTGCAGGTGGTCCTCCAGCTTGAGCAGCCGCTCCTTCTCCGTCGCGTTCAGCTCCGCGACCGGGATGCCGGTCCGGGAGGAGAGCACCTGCGCGATGTCGTCGGCCGTCACGTCGACGACCTCCTCGCGGGACTCGGCGACCGCCGCCAGCTCGTCCTCGGTCTGCCGCAGCTCGGTCTTCAGGTTGGCGGCCCGGACGAACTCCTCGTCCGCGACGGCCTCGTCCAGCTCCCGCTTCAGCTTGGTGATCCGGTCCCGCACCCCGGTCGCCTCGGTGGAGCCGCTCAGGCTGCGCAGCCGGACCCGCGCACCCGCCTGGTCCAGCAGGTCGATCGCCTTGTCGGGCAGGAAGCGGTCACTGACGTACCGGTCGGAGAGCGTCGCCGCGGCGTCCAGCGCCTCGTCGGTGAACCGCACCTGGTGGTGCGCCTCGTACGCGTCGCGCAGCCCCTGGAGGATCTCGATCGTCTCCTCGACGCTCGGCTCGGGCACCAGCACCGGCTGGAAGCGGCGCTCCAGCGCGGCGTCCTTCTCCACGTGCTTGCGGTACTCGTCCAGGGTGGTCGCGCCGACCACGCTCAACTCACCGCGCGCGAGCGCCGGTTTGAGGATGTTGCCGGCGTCCATCGACCCCTCGCCGCCACCGCCCGCGCCGACCACGGTGTGCAGCTCGTCCAGGAACAGGATCACGCTCTTCTCGGCCGCGGTGACCTCGTCGATCACGTTCTTCAGCCGCTCCTCGAACTCGCCCCGGTACTTGGAGCCGGCCACCAGCGCGGTCAGGTCGAGGGTGACCACCCGCTTCTCCCTGAGGCTCTGCGGCACGTCCCCGGAGACGATCCGCTGGGCCAGGCCCTCGACGATCGCGGTCTTGCCGACGCCCGGCTCACCGATCAGCACCGGGTTGTTCTTGGTCCGCCGGGAGAGGATCTCGACGGTCTGCTCGATCTCCTCGGCCCGGCCCACCACCGGGTCCAGCCGGCCCGAGCGCGCCTCCTCGGTGAGGTCGCGCCCGTACTCGTCCAGCGTCGGCGTCTCGCTCGGGTGGGCGCCCGTACTGCTGCGCTCGCCGCCGGTGCCGCGGCCCTCCAGCACCGACTTCAGCGCCTCCTGCGAGGGCGCCGCGTTGCGCAGCGCCACCCCGGCGCCCGAGCGCTCCTGGTCGAGCAGCGCGCCGAGGATGTGCTCCGGGCCGATGTACGAGGCCCCGGCCTCCTGCGAGCGGGCGTGCGCGGCGAGCAGCGCGCGCTTGGCCGAGGGGGTGAGCGCCGGCCGGCCGTCCACCGTGTCGGGGTTGCCGGACGGCAGGGCGTGCTCCAGGTCGCCGGAGAGCCGGTCCGGGTCGATGCCGGCCCGTTCCAGCATCCGGCGCGAGGGGTCCACCCGGGTGGCCGCCCAGGCCAGGTGCGCGGTGTCGAGGTCGCTGGAGCCGTCCTCGGCCGCCCGCTGCGCGGCCAGCGCGAGCAGCTCCTGCGAGGACTCGCTGAGCAGCCGCCCGATCGGCACCCGCTGTACGGCGGGCGGGGAGGCCAGCGGGCTCATCCCGAAGAACCGGCTGAGCAGGTCGGAGAACGGATCGTTCGATCCGAACGGGGGCATGGTCACGGCAAGTCACCTCTCCCAAGCGGTTTGCAGCCACACAAACACAGGCCGGACCGGCCCGCCCGTCGAGCCGACCGGGGCCGTCACCCGGCGTGCCCGGGCCCCGCCGCCACGGTCCGGTGGTCCGCCCGTCCGCCCGTCCGCTCGTACGGACGGGGGTTCGCGGTCACCCGGTGACCTGGTCCAGCAGCACGCCGCCGCTGTACGTCACCGCCATCGCCAGCAACCCGCCCACGACGTTGCGCAGGACCGCCCGGGCCGGACCGGCACCCCCCAGCCGGGCGCTCGCCCAGCCCGACAGGGTCAGCGCGGCCACCACCGCCACCACCGTCACCACCAGCCGCCACGACTCCGGCGGCAGCAGCACCGCCAGCAGCGGCACCAGCGCGCCCAGCGTGAACGCCGCCGCGCTGGCCAGTGCCGCCTCCCAGGGGTTGGTCAACACGTCGGGGTCGATGCCGAGTTCGGTCTGCGCGTGGGCGGCCAGCGCGTCCCGCTCGGTCAGCGCCGTCGCCACCTCCCGGGCCAGGCCGTCCGCCAGCCCGCTGCCGCGGTAGTAGTCGGTCAGCTCGTCGAGCTCCCCCTCCGGGTCCTCCGCGAGCTCCCGCCGCTCCCGCGCCAACGCGGCCCGCTCGGTGTCCCGTTGGGTGCTGACCGAGACGTACTCGCCGGCCGCCATCGACATCGCCCCGGCCAGCAGCCCGGCCACCCCGGCCGCGAGCAGCGCCGTCCGGGAGCCCGCCGCACCCGCCACGCCGGTCAGGATGCCCGCCGTCGACACCACGCCGTCGTTGGCCCCCAGCACGGCCGCGCGCAGCCAGTTCAGGCGCGAGGACAGCTCCGCCCGCGACCCCCCGGCCTGCGCTCCGACCTGCTCAGCCATCCGCCCACCGCTCCCAGGGGTCCGACCGGTCCCCCCGATCCTCGCCCGGCGCCCCCGGCCCCGCCACCCGCCGCCGAGCACGGCCCGCCGACCCGAGCCCCCTCAGCCCGAGCACCGCCCGCCGGCCCGAGCCCCCTCAGCCCAGCACCGCCCGCCGACCCGAGCCCCCTCAGCCCAGCACCCCGTCAGCCCGACACCCCCCGCCCGTCCAGCACCGCCGCCAGCGCCCGCCGCAGGTCCTCCGGCCCCCGGTAGCGCACCCCGGTCATGCCCAGCGCCACCGCCGCGTCCACGTTCTCCTGGCGGTCGTCGACGAACAGGCACCGCTCGGGCGCCGCCCCGGCCCGCTCGGCGGCGATCTCGTAGATCCGCCGGTCCGGCTTGGCACTGCCCACCCGGGAGCTGTTCACCACCTCGTCCGCCAGGTCCGTCAGCCCCAGCAGCGCCAGGTCCTCGTCCAGCCACGCCGTCGCGTTGGTCACCAGCACCACCCGGCAGTGCTCCCGGGCCCGCCGCAGCAGCCCCACCACCGCCTCGTCCGCCCGGAACGGCGAATCCGCGAACGCCTGCGCCAGGGCGCGCGCCTGTGCGTCCGTCACCCGGCCGGCCAGCCCCCGCGCGATCGAGTCCACCCACTGCGCCTTCCCGATCCGCCCGAGCAGCAGCGGGAGGTCGTTCTCCGGCGCGAACCCGACCTCCGCCGTGCTCCCCTCCGCCAGTCCCGCCGCCCGCTCCAGCGCGGCCACCCGGCTCCCGTCGAAGAACCGGATCACGCCGTCCACATCGCACAGCACCGCGTCGAACGCCACCTCAGCCACCTCAGCCATCCCACCTCCCTATCACCCGGGATCACCGGCCCCCGTAGCGGGTGCGGCACGAGGACCGGCGGCGGTCCTGGTCCGTTACCGGCCAGAAGGGGCGGAATCGGCCCGTCGGGCGGACCCGGGGGCCAAAACGGCACATTCCCGGCTGGCGTTCGAATAACAACCTCGACGTTCGATTGCAATGTTCGAAATGTGACAAGCCGCCCTGCCACTCTGGCCAGCAATAACACTGGATGTCACACACCGGAGTCGTCCGGCGACGGGCCGCAATCGAACGCCGATAAAAAACGAAGATTCACCCGTTGGAGTGACCCAGCTGGACATGCACCGTTCCGGAAAGGGAAAGTCTCGATGTCCTCAACAAGGGCCATTGGGGGGCTCCTATGGTGGAATCTCGCTCGAATCAGAAGACGATCGAGCAAAAAAGCGGAGTCGGATCGCTGCTCGGCGCTCAGAAGCCGAGTCGCTCCGCAACTCCCGGGGTCGGAAAACCGTGCGACGGCGGAATGCCGGCGGACACGTTCGACCCCGAGCTGTTCCGGGAGAATTCCGAGACGGTACTGAACCGGCTCGAAAGCCATCTGACCGATTCCTCGATCAGAGGGCTCGAACTCATCGACCCCGAAACGCTGACGCTGGCCGCCAGGGCCCTGATGACCTCCGAGCGCGAGAAGATCGCGGCCTTCGACGAGAAGCGGCTGGACGCGATCACCGACCTGTACATCAGGACGGGAATCCAGGTCCACTCGCCGGGGTACATGGGCCGGCAGTTCTCGGGCGTGGTGCCGCTGGGCGGGGTCGTCGACTTCGTCAGCTCGGTGGTCAACCAGCCGTCCTCGTTCTACGAGGCCGGCCAGCTGCCCAGCGTGGCGGAGCGCATCATGGCCGAGGAGCTGAACCGTTTCATCGGGTGGGAACCGGACTCCTTCGCCATGGTGACCACCTCGGGCGGGTCGCTGGCCAATCTGACCGCGCTGCTGGCGGCCAGGAACAAGATGTTCCCCGGCTTCTGGTCGGACGGCAGTCCGTCGGGGGACGGCCTGCCCCGCCCGGCCATCGCGGTCGGCGCGGACGTGCACTACAGCGTCTCGCGGGCGGCCGGGATCCTGGGGATCGGCGAGTCGCAGATCGTCCGCCTGCCGATCAACGCGGAGCAGCAGATCTGCCTGGAGCAGGTGCGGCCCGCCCTGGCGGCGGCCGAGCAGCGGGGGCTGAAGGTGTTCGCCCTGGTCGCCTCGGCCGGCACCACCTCGGTCGGCGCCTTCGACCCGCTCGACGGACTCGCCGACATCGCCCGGGAAGCCGGCATCTGGCTGCACGTGGACGGCGCCCACGGCGCCAGCCTGCTGGTCTCCGACCGGCTCCGGCACAAGCTGCGGGGCATCGAGAAGGTCGACTCGGTGGCCTGGGACGCGCACAAGATGATGTTCGTCCCGGCGCCCTGCACGCTGCTGTTCTACCGGAACAAGGAGGACAGCCTCGGGGCCTTCCAGCAGCGCGCCAGCTACGTCTTCGACGAGGAGCCGGACCGCTACACCGAGCTCGACAGCGGAGCCCGGAACTTCGAGTGCACCAAGCGGCCCATGATCATGCCGCTGTGGACCCTCTGGTCCGTCTACGGCCCGGCCCTGTTCGCCGAGAAGATCGAGTACCTCTGCGACCTGACCGGGGAAATCCACCGGATTCTCCTGGACGAGCCGGATTTCGAGACGCTGCACCGCCCGGAGGCCAACATCCTGTGCTTCCGCTACCGACCGGCAGAACTTCCGGACGACGGCGTGCACCGCCTCCAGGTGGCGATCAGGAACCGGATCAAAATCCGGGGGAATTTCTTCATCTCCAAGGTGAACATCGACGGGGTGGCCGCCCTGCGCGTGGTGATGATGAACCACCAGATCACCGCCGAACACTTCCGGATGCTGCTCGGTGAGATCAGGCGGGTCGGTACCGACCTCCTGGCCGACGCCCGCTGAGGGCCGCCGAAGAACCGTGCCCGAACAATCCCTGCCGAACGAACGACGGCACCTGAACACGTGAACAACAGAAGGACGGGGAATTGACGATGAGTGCAGTGAGTGTCGCGCCCGACCGGCCGGCGGCACCCGGCGGCATCGACGAACTGGCGAGCTGGCTGATCCCCGAGTGGGAGCTGAATCCGGAGTCGGTCGACGCGGTGGAGAAGCTCCCCTCGTTCGCGAGCAAGCTCCGCGAGTGCGAGCGGGTCTGCCAGGCGCCGTACAGCGAGGTGTCGCACGAGCTCCAGGACGCCCTGGTGCTGCGCCGCCTGCAGCAGATGGTCAACACGGTGCGGCTCAACCCGCTCTGGCGCAGCCGCCTGTCGGGCGCCGGCGTCGACGCCGCCCCGCGGACGTACGAGGACTGGCAGCGGATCCCGCTGTCGGACAAGGAGACCCAGCGCGAGTTCTTCATGGGTTCGCGCCCGGGCATGGTGGTGCCGCTGGCGCGCGGCGGCTTCGAGATCGTGGCCAGCGGCGGCACCAGCGGCGGGAAGCCCCTGGAGTCGGTGTACTCGCTGCGGGAGCTGCGGGACACCTACGAGGTGGCCGGCCGCTTCATGGGCACCTACCAGCTCGCCAGGTACCTGCCCGGCACCGACCCCAAGTGGCTGTACACCACGCTGGCCGACTACCAGATGTGGAGCAGCGGCACCATGGTGGGCGGGGTGCTGGCCCAGGTGCCGGGGGTCAACTACATCGGCGCGGGGCCGGTCACCGCCCCGGTGCTGGAGCACATGTTCTCCTACCCCGGCCCGAAGGCGCTGATGGGGATCACCGCGGGCATCGCGATCCTCAGCGAGCTCGGCGCGGGCATGAGCCAGGAGGCCAAGGAGAGCTTCCGGGTGGCGCTGTACGGGAGCGGGGTGCTGCCGCAGCGCAAGCGGGCGGAGCTCAAGGCGATGTACCCGAACCTGTCGATCCTCAGCTACTTCGCCGCCACCCAGGCCGAGACCATCGGGCTGCAGCTGACGGAGGAGTCCCCCTTCCTGGCGGCCGTGCCCGGGCTGCACCTGGTGGAGATCGTCGACGAGAAGGGCCGCTGGGTCGCCGAGGGCGAGGAGGGCGAGCTGGTCGTCACCCGGCTGCACGGGCACGAGGCCCCGCTGCTGCGGCTGAAGCTGGGCGACCGGATGATCCGCCGCCCCCGGCTGGACGGGCCCGGGCTGAAGACCGGCCAGTTCGAGTTCGCCGGCCGCACCGGGGACATCCTGCACCTGAACGACAGCCAGTACTCGGCCCCGCGCGCGTACGAGGCGCTGCGGGACGACCTGCTCAAGGCCACCGCGATGGACCTGGACGTGGTGGCCCACGAGATCCAGTTCGTGAACCACCGCGAGGGCAAGACGATCACGCTGCTGGCCTCGGTCGACGACGTCGCCGGTCTGACGTACCGGATGGACGCCGCGCTCGGCCCGTACGGCGTCCAGCACGTCTTCGTCAACGCGCTGCCCCGCTCGCTCTCGCTGTTCAACCAGGGCGAGGCGAACCCCGCCTCGATCGAGAAGACCGGTTACCGGTTCCTGGTCAAGTTCGTGCCCCGGGCGTCCACGGAGATCGAGCGGACGTCGGTCGGCAAGGTGCCGCTGGTGCGCGACCGGGGCTGACCAAGCCGGCGGGGCGGTACGACCGCCGCTCCGGAACGTTGGTTCGAGGAATGGAGTGAGGATGAAACCGCAAGTGAACATCGCCGTCGTGGTGGACGTGATCGGCGCGCTCTCTGACAAGTCGCTGCTCAACGGCAACCTCTGCCTGATCGACGACGGGTCGTTCGACAGCAAGAACCAGGGGACGCCCGACCTGGTCACCGTGGTGGTCCCCGGCCAGGTGGTCCAGTGGTCCGCCCTGGCGGTGGACCTGCAGACGCCCGTCGAGATCCGGAGCATCAGCTTCGTGCCGGCGGACGGGACCGCGGGCGTGGACGCGTACGGCGTCGACCCCGCCGCCGTGGCCGGCTCCGCGGTCGAGGGCGTGGACGCCGGTGCGGCGGACGGCGCGGACGGCGCTGCGCCCGCCGACCACCGGGTGTCGGCCGGCCAGCTGGACCTCAACGTCTGGTCCGGCGTGGTCCCGCCGTACCTGGTGCCCGGGGTGCCGTACCGGTACCGGCTGGAGCTCCAGATGTACGAGGGCGAGCACAGCGTGCTGCACATCGACTCGCCCGCACTGATGTGCCTGTAGGCGGAACACCGACAAGGAGGGTGGGCGCATGGCCCAACAACTGGCGATCATCGTGCTCGTGGACGTCGGCAACGCGCTGGAGTCCCGGACGCTGACCGGCAACACCTATCTGTTCGACAACATGAAGCTCCACGGCTCCCTGAACCAGGGCACCGGCGAGCTGGTCACCGCGATCAACGGCAGCTACTGGAGCGACGGCTCGCAGGCCGGCGAGCAGGTGCTCAACTGGCTCCCGTACAGCCTCGGTTCGATCCCCCCGACGGTGCCCCGCGGCTACCACACCACCCGGGCGCGGGCGGCCGAGAAGGAGGCGCTGGCGGAGCTCGCGAACCTGAGCGAGAAGGCCGGGGTCGCGAACGGCGACACCGAGGCCGCGCTCACCCGGATCCGGCAGACCGTCGGCACCAGGGTCAACGGCGCCTCGCGCACCGCGGCCCTCTCCGGGCAGCGGGTCCTGGACGTCACCGGCCGGGTGGTATCCGACCACGGCCAGGACACCCACAGCTACCCGGCGCCGGTGATCACCGACATCTTCGGCGAGGCGGTGGACGAGAAGATCATCTACCCGGCCGAGTACGGCTCCCCGGACCTGGTCACCGACGGCTGGTACTGGTCGGCGACGATCGACACCTCCCGGCCCGGCACGTACAGCTACAAGATGCGGATCCAGCTCCACGAGCTGATCCAGCGGGCGGGCGAGTGGACCTGGGAGCCGGTCAACCTCACCTGCGAGTCGAAGCTCCGGATCACCGCGGAGCCCAAGCGGAACGGCTTCACCGGGGCGGGCGTGGGCTACCTGCCGATCGCCCCGGCCGCCTTCGGCTGAACCGCTGTCCCAGGAAGTCCCCGTAAGGACGAGGAGGAGTAGATGACCACCAAGCCACGGCTGAAGACCACGCCGAAGCGCCCGATCTCGATCACCGCGGTGGTGGACTGCGTGGGCATGCTGGCGTCCCAGAGCACCCACGGCCACCTGTACCTGTACGACACCAACAAGGCCGGCGGGTCCGCCGACTTCGGCACCGAGGAGCTGCGGACCAAGGTCAAGGCCGGCGACCAGCTGCTCTGGAACGTGCTGGCGCTCGAGTGCGAGGCCTACGTGGCCATCGACGGGATCGAGATCGACCACGAGGTGTGCGAGCCGGTCCGGAAGGTGTACCCGGGCACCGACGTCGCCTACTGGACCGGGACGGTGAAGAAGGACGCCGCGTCCCCCGTGCCGTACCGGATCCGGTTCCGGCTGGGCACCCAGGCCGAGCCGATCACCACCACCGTGTCGCCCGTCCTGGTCGGCCGGGCCACCTGACCGCTCCGCGCAACGGACGGCTCCGGGCGGGTGGACCGCCCGGAGCGGCGCGCTCGAAGGAGGAACCTTGACAACCACGGCAAGCAGCGCCACCGAGGGGAAGCAGAACCCCGGGCAGCTGAACTCGGTCCAGCTCAACGTCGTCACGCTCGTGAACATGGAGCGGGCCACGGCCAACCGCTCGCTGGGCGACGCGATGTACATGATGGACAACAGCGTCGGCGGGTCCGGCCAGGGCACCCGGCAGCTGGAGACGGTCTGCAAGCAGGGCCAGGTGATCAACTGGATCATCCGCCCGCTCGACATGGAGCGGCGGCTGGACGGCACCTGGCCGCCCATGCCCAAGATCAACAACATCGTGGTCCTCGACACCGAACTGGGTGACGAGGAGGACGTGGCCGAGCGGAAGCTCTTCACCGAGCTCAAGATCTACGGCATGCCCGACCGCATGCGCTCCCCGCTGACCCCGGTCTACTACTACTGGGCCGGCACCGTGCTCAGCACCGCCAAGCCCGGCCTGTACCGCTACCGGCTGGTCGTCGAGCTGGAGCAGGAGGGCACCAAGGAGAAGCTCTACCTCAACACGGTCGACCACCCCGCCCTGCGGGTCCTCGAGGTCTGACCCGGCCCCGGCGCCGACACCACGAGAGCCCGGTGCCCCCGACCATCCCGGTCG
>NZ_JBHUAL010000125.1:0-28430 GCF_042789775.1 Kitasatospora sp. NPDC056800
GCTCGCAGGGAGCGGCCGGTGTCAGTACACGCTGACCTGGTACGCGGAGAGCGCCGCGTTGACGGGCTGGTAGAAGGTCGTCCCGCCCGAGGTGCAGTCGCCGCTGCCGCCCGAGGTGAGGCCGAGCGCCTTGGCCCCGTCGTACAGCGGGCCGCCCGAGTCGCCCTGCTCGGCGCAGACGTTGGTCTGGATCAGGCCGCGGACGGTGCTGCCGTCGGTGTAGCGCACGGTGGCGTTGAGCCCGGTGACGGTGCCGCCGTGGGTGCCGGTGGTCGAGCCGGTGCGCTGCACCGCCTCGCCGACGACGGCGTCCGGGGCGGAGGTGAAGCCGCCCGGGTGGCTGAGCGCGCCGTTGTCGTAGCGGACCAGCGCGTAGTCGTGGCCGGGGAAGGTCGAGCCGATGGTCGGGCCGATCAGGTTGGCGTGGTTGACGTCGGTGTACCAGTTGGCGGCGACGTTGCCGCAATGCCCGGCGGTGAGGAAGTAGTAGGTGCTGCCGCTGACCACGTTGAAGCCGAGCGAGCAGCGGTACTGGCCGCCGTAGATGGCGTCGCCGCCGGCGAGCAGCGGGGTGAACGCGCCGGGGACCCGGTGGACGGTGATGGTGGACGCGTCGGCGCCGGCGGAGCTCATCAGCTTGGCGAGCGAGACCGGGGAGACGGTGCTGTCGGCGGTCACCACGACGTGTCCGGCGGCCTCGTCGACGTACCAGGCGGTGCCGTTGACCTCGGCGCCCAGGATGGCCTCGCTGACCGCCAGGAGCTGTTCCGGTCGGGCGGTGGGGGCCGTGGGGACGGTGGGGGCGGTGGGGATGGGAGCGGCTGCGGCGCCCGGCGCGGCGACCGCGGTGGCGGTCAGCAGGCCCAGGGCGGCGGCGAGCAGGCGGAAGCGGCGCGTACGGCCGGTACGGCGGGTGGTGCCGGGTGTGGTGCCGGTGCGGGGCGTGGGGCGCATGGTCCTCACCGATCTCCTCCAGAGGGGGGCGACGGCCCTGAGGGTTGGGGCCGTGAAGCGCGGTCAGGCGATGGGCGGACCCCGGCCGGTGCTCTCCGGAAGCACGGCGGATGATCAGCTCCTGACCGGCGCTGACCGGAAGTATGAGGAAACGGACCGTTCGGTACAAGCTTTCTGATGGGGTGTCGGCGGACCCGCAGGCTCAGGAGTGAGCCCGCGGGTCCGCCGTTCGGCGGCTGCCGTGCCGCTCCTACACGGCGGGCACCGGTTCGGACCCGGCGAGCCGGCGGCCGCGGTGGAGGGCGCGCAGCGAGAGCGCGCACGCCGCCCCGAGGGCGCACAGCGCCAGCCAGGGGAGTGCGGCGAGCCCGGCCGCGCGGGCGGCGTCCAGGGCCGCGCCGGTCAGCAGGTTCCCCAGGGTGATGCCGACCCCGCAGACGGTGTTGTAGAGCCCGTAGTGGGTGGCGACCAGGCGGTCCCCGGAGAGCCGGACCACGGTGTCCATCTCGAACGGGTACGCCAGCACCGTGCCCAGGGCCAGCAGGAACGCGGCCAGCGCCGGCGGGCCGGCGGCCAGCGCCCAGCGCCCGGGGCCCGCCCCCGGGACGGGCAGGGCCGAGGCGGCGAGCAGCGGCAGGAAGGCCGCGCCCATCACGGCCACCCCCGCGACCAGGGCCGTCCCCGGCGCGATCCGGGCCCGGCACCAGGCCGTCACCCTGGTCTGGAGCAGGATCGTGCCCAGCCCGGACACCACGAACAGCAGCGCCGTCGCCACCGTCCCGCCGGTGCCGCCGCCGCCCAGCCGGCGGACCTCCAGCGGCAGCGCCAGGTACACCTGGAAGGACAGCACGTACGAGCCGGTCATCGCGCCCGCGAAGAGCAGGAACGGCCGGTTGGCCAGCACCCCGCGCCACTGCGCGAGGACACCCGTACGCTCGTGCCCCTCGTCCGGCCCGGAGCCCCGGCGGGCCGGCAGCGACCGGATCTGCACGGCGCTGAGCACCGCGAACACCCCGGCCGCGACGAGGCAGGTGGTGCGGAAGTCCACCGCCGTCAGCGCCATGCCCACCAGCGGGCCGAGCAGGACGCCCGCCTGGTAGAAGACGTTGAACAGGGCGAACGCGGCCACCCGCCGCTCCTCGCCCGCGTCCCTCGCCAGGTACGCCCGCACGGCCGGGTTGAACAGCGCCCCGGCCAGGCCGGTGGCCGCCGAGGCCGCCACCAGGGCGGGCAGCGAGGAGGAGAGGCCGAGCGCGGCGAAGCCGGCGGTGCGCAGCAGGCAGCCCGCCACGATCAGCGGCTTGTAGCCGAACCGGTCGGCCAGCGTGCCGCCGACCAGGAACATGCCCTGCTGGGTGAAGTTGCGCACCCCGAGCACCAGCCCGACCGTCCAGCCGGCCAGGCCCAGGCCGCCGGACAGGTGCGCGGCCAGGTAGGGCATCAGCATGTAGAAGCCCAGGTTGATGGTGAACTGGTTGACCATCAGCAGCCGGACGCTGCGCTCGTGGCCCCGGAACTGGGCGGTCAGCCCCCTCACGCGGCACCGCCGGGGGCGCCCGGGAGGGTCAGCGGGTCGACCACCTCGGCGCACCGGGTCCAGCGGGTGACCTCCCGCTCGTCCGGCCGGGCGAGCTCGTCCGGGCCGTCCGCCGGCGGGTGGTCCAGCAGGTCGTGCGCGGCGCCGTATTCGTCGTCGTAGACGGTGCCGAGGTAGCGCTGCGGCCCGTCCGGGAAGATCGCGGCGATCCGGGTGCCGGCGGGCCGGGTGCGGGCCAGCCAGCCGGCCACCAGGGCGACCGCGCCGACGCTCCAGCCGCCGGTGGCGTAGTGCGAGGCGGCCAGCCGGCGGCAGGTCCAGACGGCCTCGGCCGGGGCGACCCAGTGGACCTCGTCGAAGGCCTGGTAGGCGACGTTGCGCGGGTAGATGCTGGAGCCCAGGCCGCGCATCAGCCGGGTCCGGGCGGGCTGGCCGAAGATCGTGGAGCCGACGGTGTCCACCCCGACCACCCGCAGCCCCGGGTAGAGCTGGCGCAGGACGCGCGAGGTGCCGGCCGAGTGCCCGCCGGTGCCGACGCTGCACACCAGCACGTCCAGGTGGCCCAGTTGGGCGGCGAGCTCCAGCGCCAGCGGGGTGTAGGCGGTGGTGTTGTCGGGGTTGTTGTACTGGTCGGGGCACCACGATCCCGGGTGGCGGGCCAGCAGTTCGGCCACCCGGTCGCGCCGGGCCTGCTGCCAGCCGCCCCGCGGGTGCGCACTGGCGACCGCCTCCACCTCGGCGCCGTACGCGGTGAGCAGCCTGGTCATGGTCGGCTCCAGCCCCGGGTCGGTGACCAGCGTGACCGGGTGCCGGTACACCATGCCGGCCAGCGCGAGCCCCAGTCCCAGCGTGCCGCTGGTGGACTCCACGATCCGGCCGCCCGGGCGCAACTCGCCCCGGGCCCGCGCCCGTTGGACCATGTGCAGGGCCGGGCGGTCCTTGATGCCACCGGGGTTGAAGCCCTCCAGCTTGGCCCAGAAGCCGCGGCCCGCCGGGGCGAGCGGCTCGCCGATCCGCAGGACCGGGGTGTTGCCGACCAGGCCGCTGAGGGCCGCGTGGTCGTCCGTGCGATGGGTGAGGGACGTCATGTCTCGTCTCCTGTCGGGAAGTTGGCGGAAGGCACGGCAGCTCGGACGGACGCCGAGCCGCTATATCCGCCACCGACCGGTGACCAGCAACGGGCCTCTCGGCCCGGACGTACGGGCGGCGCGCCCGGCGGCGGCCGTCGGGCGGAGCGCGGCAGGCTCCGCCCGGTCCCCGCCGGGGGCGGTGGCCGGGGACGGAGCGGGCAGGGCCGTCGACCGGACGGACCGCTGCGCGGGCGCGGCGGCCTCCCCGGTCGCGCAGTGCCGCTCCAGGGAGTCGGCGGGGAAGTCGCCCGGCTCGGCCGGGGCGGTGGCCGCCGCGGGGGAGCGGAGCGGATGGGCGTCGAGGTGCTGCTGCGGGCAGCCGACGGGCAGCAGGGAGAACAGGCCGAGCAGCAGCGCGGCCAGGAGCCTGATGGGCATGACGGGACTCCGCGCGGCCGCGCGGGGGCGGCAGCGGATCGCGGGGGCGGAGGGGCGGACACGGGCGACGGGCGCCGGCCCGCGCGCCGCGAGGCGGGCGGGGGCGGGGCGCGGCCCGGGGCCGGCCTAGACCCTCAGCCGGGCGATCCGGTGCGGGGGTTCGAGTGTTCCGGGAGCGGTGCTCCCGGCTCCGGCGTCTCCGGTGCCTCCGGCCGTCGGGCCCGTCGGGTCGGGCGCCGGTGCGGCGTCCCCGAGGGTGGGCTGGGCGGCGACGGCCGACCAGGCGGCCTCGGCGTCGGGGCCGTCCTCGGGCTTCCCGGACAGGCACTCGCCGCCGGGGTGGTCGGCGTCCTCGCCGTGCTCCTGCTGGTGGGCGGGCCGCGTGGGCTGCGGAGCCTTCGGGGAGTTCGGAGCCTGGGGGCTGTCGCCCGCCGCCGTGGCGTGGGCGGACCAGACGATCCGGATCGGATCGGTGTGCCCGGCGCCGGTCTCCGCGCTGAACCCGTGGGACGCGAACACGGCCATCAGCAGGGCGCCCAGCCAGAACAGCCGCGCCGCCACCCCTCGGGGGTGGGCGCGTCGTGTACGCAACGGCGACCGGGCGGTGACCATGCCGTGATCCTAGCCCGACTTCCTGCTTCGCCATAGCGCGCCTCGGTTGGTGTGATGAATCGTCAACTGGCTTCATCCGGAGCGCGATCGAAAGAGTCGGAAGAAAGTGTTATCGGCGAGGGCGGGGAGGGTCTCCTGGGCACGGGAGTGAACGCGCGATGCCGTGGGTGAGGTCCACGGCGGGAACGCGGAGTGCGAGATGGGGCGCTCCGCGCGGAGCCAGAGGTCTCCGACCGCGTCCGCCCCCGACGCGCCGCCGGACCGTCCCGTCCGACGGGCGCACCCGGCGGTCCGCACGCTCCCCCCTGGCTGCGGACCGCCGGGGTCACCGGACCGGGTGCGGGCCACCGGGTTATTGAGCCGAGGCCCGTTCCTTGGTCAGCCGCCAGACCAGTTCCTCCCCGGTCTCCGCCGGGGCGAGCACCTCGGCGGGGCGGCGCAGGTGCTCGGTGAAGCCGAGGCGGGCCGGGACGGCGCCGCTGGCCCGGTTGGCCGGGTCGTGGACGATCTCGACGGCCTCCACCCCGGGGAGGCGGAAGGCCTCGTCGGCCAGGGCCCGCGCCGTCCGGGTGGCCAGCCCGCGCCCGGTGGCGGCGGGGTGCAGCCAGTAGCCGATCTCGCGGACCTCGTCCGGGGTGTCCTCGCGCCGGAACAGCCCGCAGGCGCCGACGATCGCGCCGTCGAGCACGATCGCGTACGTGAAGTCCCGCCCGTTCGCCCAGAGTTCCGCGCGGCCGGCGAGGAACTCGGCGGTCTTGGCGCGGCTGTGCTCGCCCACCCAGGGCATCCAGGGCCGCAGGTGCTCCAGCGACTCCTCGATGACGGCGAAGAACTCGGGCAGATCCGCCTCGCCGTCGAAGCGGCGCAGGGTGGCCCCGTCCAGGGCGATGACGTGCTGGGGATGGTTCATGGCAGGAGGATGGTCCGTGCACGCCTCGCCGGGCAAACGGGTTTTCCGGCCGGGGTCGTCCGATCGTCAGTCCGGGCCGTCCGCCGGGGTGCGCCGCTGCAGCAGGACGGCCGCCTCGCGGTCGGTGACCTCGTGGAACTCGCCGTACCAGGGCCCGGCGGCGTGCGCGTAGCGGGGCAGGTGCAGGCAGACCACCGCGTCCACGTCCCGGCGCAGGTCGGCCGCGATCCGGGCGTCGCCGACCGGCGCCGCGAGGATCAGCCGCTCCGGGTGGTCGGCGGCCAGGGCGTGCAGGGCCGCCCGGGCGGTGAGCGCGTCGGTCAGCCCGTCGGAGACCAGGACGGCGATGCGCCCCCGCAGCGGGAGCCGGGCCCGGCCCGGGCGGTAGAGCGCCTCGCGGCGGTGGACCTCGACCCGCTCCCGTCTGACGCTCGCGTCCAGCTCGGCCGAGGTGACCCCGAGGCTCTCCAGGGCCTGCCGGTCGAGCAGCGGCGGGTCGCCGTCGGCGATCGCGCCGACCGGGCGGTCGTGGCCGGGCACGGCCAGCGGCCGGACCACCGTGGCGTCGAGCGGGGCGCCCAGGGACTCGGCGACCTCGGCCGCCACCGGCAGCCCGCCGGGGGCCAGGCCGAGGACCACCAGCTCGGCTCCGGCCCGCCCGCCCAGCAGCGGGGCGAGTCTGAGGGCCAGCTGGTGGCCGGCAGTGCTGCGGTCGAGGAATCTCACGGGCCTGTCCTCGTCCTCCAGGTGTTCGAGCGGCTCGGTCGGGACCGGGGCGGTGCGGACGGGCGAGTGGCCCGCGGGCACCGTCCGTTCCGCCCCGTCACCGGGGCGGCTGCCCCGTTGCGGCGGGCTCTAACGTCCGGGCGCGATCCGGGGGTGGTACGGAACGGACGGCGCGTGTGCACCGGCGGGGAACGGGCAGGCGCGGGGCATGGACGGCCGACGGACGGTGCTCCCGCTCGTACCAGCGGTGAGGTCCGCCTGGCACCGTGCACCCGGTGACGGCCCCGCGCCGTCCCCGCCGGACCACGAGCGAGGCGCCCGACCGGAGGCGCGATCGGCGGCTCGGACGGCCGGGCCACGGCTGCTCGCGAGAATCGGGGCCGACCGCGTGCCACGGCTCCACCCCGGCCACCAGCGCACCGGCCGGGCCGAACCGAGGTGAGGAGGCAGGCCGTGGACCGCCCCGGGAACGGTGGGCCGCCAGGCCGGGAGCAGGTCAGGCGACTGGCGCTGGAAGGCGGCCCCGGCACGGTGCGGCGCAGCCGCGAGTTCAGCCGACGGGCGCTGGTGTCCTGGCAGTGGCTGCCGGCCGTCGACGAGGACCGGCGGGCCGCCGCCGAGGACGTCCTGCTGATGGTCGCCGAGCTGGTCGCCAACGCCTGTCTGTACGCTCCCGGCGGCCCGAGCGAGCTGCGGCTCCACTGGGACGGTGCCCGGCTGCGGGTGGAGGTCGCGGACGCCAGCCCCGTCCCGCCGCGGCTGCGCCCGTCCGCCGGTGCGGGCCGCCCGGGCGGGCACGGACTGCGGGTGGTGGACCGGCTCTCCGCCGCCTGGGGCTCCCGGCCCGAGGCCGGCGGGAAGCTGGTCTGGCTGGAGGTGTCGCGCCCGTCGGCCCTGACGGCGGCCGGTGCGGACGGGGCGCCGGAACGGCCGGGCTGATCGCCGCACGTCCTCGCCCTCGTCCGAGGGTGCGTCCGGCGCTTCGCAGCCGGCGCACGGCACCCGTCGAACTCCGGGGCCCGGCGCGCCCTTTCCCGTTCCCGTGGCACCGCCCCCGCCGCCCGACTAGCGTTGCCCGGCATGACCGACACCGGGACCGACATCACCGCTGAGCTGGTCCGCGCGCTGCTGCGCGACCAGCACCCCGACCTGGCCGACCGCCCCGTGACGCTCGGCGCGCGCGGTTGGGACAACCAGCTGTGGCGGCTCGGCGACGACCTCGCCGTCCGGCTGCCCTGGGCGACGGCGTCGGCGGACGAGCTGCTGCGCAAGGAACACGCCTGGCTGCCCGCCCTCGCCCCGCACCTGCCGCTGCCCGTCCCCGTCCCACAGCGCCTCGGCGAGCCCTCCGAGCGGTTCCCGCGGCCGTGGATCGTCACCACCTGGGTGCCGGGCGAGCCCGCCGACCGCGCGCCCGCCACCCGCGCCGCGCGGGCCGCCGACACCCTGGCCGCCTTCCTGACCGCCCTTCACCGCCCCGCCCCCGACGGTGCGCCCGCCGGTCGCGGCCGCGGCGGACCGCTGGCCGACCACGCCGAGGGCTTCGGGAGGCAGCTCGCCTCGGCCATCGAACTGGGGCTGCTCCCCGACCCGGAGGCCGTCCGCGCAGTCTGGGAGGACGCCGTCACCGCGCCGGAGTGGACGGGCCCGGACCTGTGGCTCCACGGCGACCTGCACCCGGCCAACGTGCTCACCGCCGACGGCACCTTCTGCGGTGTGATCGACTTCGGCGACCTCTTCGCCGGTGACCCGGCCGGTGACCTCGCCGCCGCCTGGATCCTGCTGCCGGACGGCGGCGCCGACCGCTTCCACGCGGCCTACCGGCCCGCCCCGGACCCCGCCACCCTGCGCCGAGCCCGCGGCTGGGCGGTGCTGCGCGCCCTCTCCTGCCTGCGCATCGGCCACGCCGGCGACCACGGCCGCCCCGGCGGCAAGCCCACCTGGGGCCCACCCGCCCGGGCCGCCCTGGCCCGCCTCGTCGCCACGGCGGGCCGCTGACGGCGCGCTGCCACCGTCATGCGCTGCCCGGGCCGGCGACGGCGCCCCCCGCCGACCCGCTACCGTTCGGCGAGCCCGGGCAGCACCGGCTTCACGTCCAGCACCGGGGTGCCGTCGATCGCCTCCAGTCCGCTGACCCGCAGCCGCGGGCCGTCCACGGCCAGGACGGTGACCCGGTGCAGCCCGATCGGGTTCGGCCGGTCCGGCGAGCGGGTCGCGAACACCCCGGTCTCCGGCCGGGAGCGGTCCCCGCGCGGACGCACCGCCAAGACCTCCCGGTCCGCCCGGTGCAGCCAGGTCAGCAGCAGCACCTCCTGCCCGGCCACCAGGTCCCGCAGCGCCCGCTCCACCTCGGCGTCGAAGGCCACCCACGCCTCCGGCGCGCCCTCGTCCCCCTGCCTCGGCGCCCCCGCCCGCTCCAGCAAGGGCGACTCCACCCACCCGATCGCCCGCACCTCGAACCCGCGCTCCCGCTGGTTCCGCTCCCGCAAACCCCTGTCCGTCATTGCGCCCTCCGTGCACCCTCGGCTCCGTCCGGCAGCACGGTAGCGGGCCCGGGTGTCGGTGCCCCGGTGCAGACTGGAAGTTCCCTCTCGTGGTTGATGGCAGAGATGAGACGCCATGAACGAGTACGACGGTGAACTCCCTACGCGCAACCTGGTCTTCAACACCGACCTCGACCGCCTCCTCGACCTCGACCGAGACGACCTCGGTGTCCCCGAACAGCCAGGCCTGTGGCACCGGCTGCGCGCCGACCGGCGGCCGGTGGCCCAGCGCGGGCTGCTCTGCCCCATCTGTCGGGACGCCCGCCCCGACCAGCCGGAGTGGATGTACCTGTCGTTCCGGCGCGGTCGGCGCATCGCCTCCCACCACAACCCGCACCGCCGGGCCCACACCGCTGCCCAGGACGAGCAGCGCGAGGCCTACCAGGAGCGCTACGCCCGGGCCGCCGAGAGCGACGGGCACGCCGTCGAGATCGGGGCCGGGACGGCCGACGGGCGGCGGCCCGCCGTCCTGGTCACCGGCGCGGACGGCCGCCGGTTCGGGTTCGAGCCCCAACTCTCGTACGTCAGCGCGCAGTCCGTCCGGCGTCGGAACCGGCTGGCGCGGGAGGACGGCATCACCGCGGTCTGGCACACCGTCGACCCGAACGCGCCGCTCATCGACCAGGTCCACTGGGTGCGCACCGACAACCTGCCGGCCCGGGCCATCCGCGAGGACCGCGACCTGCTGCTGCGCGGCGGGGTGCGGACCCTCCGGCTGCTGAAGTGCGACCGCGTCAGCCCGCGGCCCTGCCAGCTGCGCGGCGGCGCCCGTTGCGGGCGGTGGCACCCGACGTGGGCGGTGCTGGTCCCGCGGATCGACGACTTCGTGCGCCGGGTCGCCGGCGGCGTCTATGTGCCGGTCACCCAACGGACCCGGAACGGCGGCCCGCTGCGCTTCTGGGCGCCCGAGGCGGACCGGCGCCGCTTCCTCGCCAACGGAGGGGTGCTGGCGGACCGGACGGACCGGCCGGTGATCCCGCGTCAGCGCGGGGCCGACCACCCGCGGGTGCCGGAGCAGCGCCGTGCTCCGCACCGCCCGCCGCATCGGCTGCTGCTGCCCGGGGACCCGTACGACCCGGTGGGCGAGCCGCTCACCTCCGATCGGGTGATCCCGCCGGTGCGGAGGGAGATCTGCTCGGCGGGGCGGATCCCGTGCGGAGCGCCGGGAGCCCGGCTGTATCCGGGCGGCTGGTACTGCGACGCCCACCGGCCGGGGGCGCCGGGGTGACGGCGCGGCGCGGCCCCGCGCGGTCGGCGCCCGGTCCGGCGGCGACGGCGCGAGGGGTCTCACCGCGGCAGGCAGGACTCCTCGCCGATCGCGACCAGGAGTTCGAGCGGGAACTCCCGGTCGGCCTGCCCGATGATCAGGCCCACCCAGCGCCCGGTGGACGGCACCCGCCACACCGGCAGGTGGAAGACGAGGGAGGCCAGGGAGACCAGCGGCTCGGGCCCGTCGGTGTCGGCGAAGTCCGGCTGGTCGTACCCGAGGTGGGACCAGAGGTCGATCGTGTCCGGGGCGCCCCAGCGGTCGGTCAGGACGGCGGTCAGGGCGGTGAGGTCGGCTTCGAGTTCGTCCTCGGCCTCGGTGACGGTCTCTGGGCCCGGGGCGTCCCAGAAGTCGCGGCTCGCCCGGAGCACGGCGAGCTGGTGCCCGGGGCCGCCCCAGCCGTGCTCGGTCCTCGTGTCCGCCCGCTCGGGGAACGGGGCGGCGAGGAGGGAGTCGAGGACCGACAGCTGGTCGTCGACGGAGCCTACGGAGTGCGGCAGTGACATGGCCCGGAGTGTAGGGCCGGCCCCTGACAGGCCCCGTCACGGCGACCGGACGGGGAGGACCAGCCAGGACGGTTCGAGCGGGAGCAGGTGCCCGGTGAGGGTGTGGACGTCGGTGGGGACGGCGGCGCGGGGGAGCAGGGCGGGGAGGTGGTCGGTGGTGTAGGCGTGGTGGGCGGCGGGGGTGGTCCAGAGGGTGGTGACGAGGTAGCGGTCGGGCGCGAGGCGGGTGACGGCGCCGCCGAGCATGCCGTCGGCGGCGGCCATGCCCGGGGCCCAGAGGCGGCGTTGGACGTCGAGGAAGTGGTCGGCGCGCCCCGGGTGGAGG
Organism: Kitasatospora sp. NPDC056800; assembly: GCF_042789775.1. Classification (NCBI taxonomy): domain Bacteria; kingdom Bacillati; phylum Actinomycetota; class Actinomycetes; order Kitasatosporales; family Streptomycetaceae; genus Kitasatospora; species Kitasatospora sp. NPDC056800. Next base: position 10,889 of record NZ_JBHUAL010000125.1, read on the forward strand.
CGGCAGTCGGCGGCCCGCAGGACGGTGGCGCGGGTGAGGGCGTCGGGGAGGGACGGGGAGCCGCCCGGCATGGTGAGGACGACCGGTCCGGTGGCGACCTCGATCGCGCTGTAGGCGGAGTGCTGGGCGGCGTCGGCGGCGGCCCGGTCGTGGCGTTCGCGCAGGAAGCGGGTGTAGGCGGGCTCGTCGGCCCACAGGGCGAGCAGGAGGGCGCGGTCGCCGTCCGGTGCCCAGCCGCCGGTCTGGCCGACCAGGCCCGGCTGGTCGGAGATCGCCGACCAGCGGCGCTGGCCGGCGGCGAACGCCTCGTGTGCTCCGGGCCGTACCCGGCAGCCGATCCACTTGCCCCACATGCGGGCCATCCTGCCGCCGGGAGGCGGAGGAGGGTCAATCGGGCGCTGGTCGCGGGGGCGGTACGGCCGGGGGCGTAGGTCCTCTCTTTCGGATGACGAGAGGACCCGGGCCGATGGCCGGATGTTGCAGAGTCCCGTCATTGCCGCCAGAGCCGCCTCCGGGCGAGGGTGGGGGCATGGACGACGCACTCCGCCTGCCGCATCTGGTCGTGGTCCCGGTGTTCCCCGGGGTGAACGCGCTGGACGTGGCCGGGCCCGCCGAGATCTTCGCGCTGGCCGGCCGGCTGCTGCCGCCCGGGCGGCCCGGGTACGAGGTACGGGTGTGCGCCGAGCGGAGCGGGCCGGTGGAGACCTTCTCGGGAGTGCCGCTGCACGTGACCGGGACGCTGGCGCAGGCGCGGGTCCGCGCGGACACGGTGCTGGTGCCGGGCCGGGTGGACCTGGGGCCGGACGGGCCGGTGCCCCGGGTGGACCAGGCCGTGGTGGCCTGGCTGCGGGAGGCCGGGCCCCGGGCCGGACGGGTCGCCTCGGTCTGCGCGGGCGCGCACGTGACGGCGGCGGCCGGGCTGCTGGACGGGCACCGCGCGACCACCCACTGGGCGACCGCCGAGCGGCTGGCCGCCGACCACCCGGCCGTCGAGGTGGACGCCGATCCGGTGTTCATCCGCTCCGGGCGGATGTGGACCAGCGCCGGCCTGAGCACCTCGATGGACCTCACCCTGGCGCTGGTCGCCGAGGACCACGGCGACGACCTCGCGCTGGAGATCGCCAGGATCATGGTGATGTACCTGCAACGCCATGGCGGCCAGAGCCAGTTCAGCGTCCCGCTGGTCCACCGCGCGGGCGGCCGGGCGGACCTGCGGGACCTGCGCCGCTGGATCGGCGAGCACCTGGACGCCGACCTGTCGGTGCCCGTCCTCGCCGGCCGGCTCGCCATGAGCGAGCGGCACTTCGCCCGGGTCTTCCGTGCGGAGACCGGTACGACGCCCGGGGCGTACGTCGAGGAGCTGCGGCTGGAGGCGGCGCGCCGGCTGATGGAGCGCACCGACCACCCGTTGCCCGGGGTCGCCCGGGCCTGCGGCTTCGGCTCCGTCGAGACCCTGCACCGGGTGTTCCGGGACCGGCTCTCCACCACGCCGGGGGACTACCGGAGCCGCTTCCGCGTCCGGGCCAAAAACTGATTGATCGTCAATTCACCACAAGGGAAAGAACACTGTGAAGATCGAGGCCACCCACATCGGCACCGCGACCGTCCTGCTGGAGGTCGGCGGGCTGCGGCTGCTCACCGACCCCGTCTTCGATCCGGCTCCGGCCGAGTACCGGCACGACCCGGTGGTCCTGCGCAGCACCGGCGCTCCGGCGGTCGGCGCGCACGAGCTGCCGCCGGTGGACGCCGTGCTCCTTAGCCACGACGAGCACCCCGACAACCTGGACGCCACCGGCCGGACCCTGCTCGCCGGGCGGCCGGTGCTGACCACCGTCAGCGGGGCCGCCCGGCTCGGCGGCGGCGCGCTCGGACTGGCGCCCTGGCAGAGCCGCACCCTGACCGTGGACGGCCGGACCCTGCGGGTGACCGGCACGCCGGGTCTGCACGGTCCGGTCGGGGACGTGACCGGCTTCGTCGTCGAGGTGCCCGGCGAGGAGGAGGCGCTCTACGTGTCGGGCGACACCGTGCACATCCCCGAACTGGACGCGGTGGGGCGGAGGTTCCGGATCGGTACGGCCATCCTGCACCTCGGTGCCGCCCGGATCGGGGCCTTCGGCGGCGGTGCGCTGATCACCATGGACGGGGCGCAGGCCGCCGCGCTCACCGCCTCGCTCGGTGCCCGCCGGGTCGTCCCCGTCCACTACACCTCGTGGGAGCACTTCACCGAGGGGCGGGCGGAGACCACCGCGCGGTTCGAGGCGGCCGGCCTGGCCGACCGGTTGCACTGGCTCGCCCCGGGGGTCCCGGAACTGCTGGGCTGACGGGCCGGCTCGGAGTGCGGCGACCGGCTCGAACGCGGCGCCCGGGGCAGGCGGCTCAGAACGCGGCGACCGGGGGCAGCCGGTGCAGGATGCGTTCCATGCCACCGGTCCAGTTGGCCTCCAGCGCGGCGACGGCCTGGTCGATGTCGCCGTCCAGCAGGCACTGGGCGATCCGCTCGTGCTCCTCGGCGGCGCGCTCCAGGATCTCGTGGTCGCCGACCACCACCCGCTCGTAGCGGTGCAGGGTGAGCTTCAGCGAGTCGATCATCTCGCGCAGCCGGGCATTGGCGCAGCCGGAGAGCAGCAGGGCGTGCCAGGCGTCGTCGTGGCGCTCTATCGTGCCGTGCGGGGCCTGCGGGGCGGAGAAGGCGCGGGCCTCGGCGAGCAGCCGGGGGGCGATCTCGGCCAGGTGGGCCGGGTCGGAGGTGCGCAGGGCCAGCGACTCCAGGGCGATGACGATCGCGGTGAGGTCGAGGAACTCCTGTTTGCCGGTGGGGGCGAAGCGGAAGCCCTTGCCGCGTTCGCTGGTGATGATGCCCTCGCGCTCCAGGCTGATCAGGGCCTCGCGCAGGGGGGTTCGGCTCACGCCCAGCTCCTCGGCGAGCTGGACCTCGTTGATCGACTCGCCGGGGGTGAACCGGCCGCGGCCGAGCTGCTCCAGGAGTTCGTCCTTGACCTGCTCGCGCAGCGGACGCCGCTCGATCGCCATCGGGCTTCCCTTCTTCCTGGTCGGTAGCGTACCGGCCGGGCGACCGGCACCGGTGGCCGGGCGGCCGGCCACCAGCGGTCGGGCGGCCGGCCGTCGGTGCCCGACCGCCCGGGCCGGGTCCTGGCGGGTGGTCGGTCAGGCGGTCAGGCCGTACCGGCGCCATCCACGGCGATGACCGCGCCGCTGACGAAGGCGGCGGCGTCGCTGGCCAGGAAGGCGACGGTCTGCGCGATGTCCCGGGGCTGGCCGATCCGGCCGAGCGGGCGGTCGGCGGCGTCGGTGTAGAAGGCGTCGGGGCTCTCGCCGAGTTGGCGGGCCTCCTCAGCGAGCATGCCGGTGTCGGTGTCGCCCGGGCAGACGCAGTTGACCCGGATGTTGTCCGGGCCGTGGTCGATGGCCATCGCCCGGGTCATGTTGACCACGGCGCCCTTGGAGGCGCAGTAGGAGATGGCCCGGCCGCCCCCCTTGATGCCCCAGCCGGAGCCGGTGTTGACGATGCTGCCGCCGCCGCTCGCGGCCATCAGCGGCACCACCAGTCCGCTGAGCAGCATGATCGAGCGGACGTTGACGGCCATCACCAGGTCCCAGTCCTCGTCGCTGATCTCGGTGACGGTGGAGCGGCGGATGATGCCCGCGTTGTTGAACAGCACGTCCACGCCGCCGTGTTGCTCGACGGCGGTGCTGACGGCCCGCTCGCAGTCGGCGCGCCGGGAGACGTCGCAGCGGACGAAGGTGCCGCCGATCTCCTTGGCGGCCTGTTCGCCGCGCTCGGCGTCGAGGTCCAGGAGGACGACGGCGGCGCCGAGTTCGGCGAGCAGGGCGGCGGTGGCCCGGCCGATGCCGGAGGCGGCGCCGGTGACGATCGCGCGCTTGCCGTGCAGGTCGATCATGGGGGCTCCTCTGTGGGTGGGAGGTCAGGCGGAGAGGCGGTACACGGCGCCGGAGCGGCGGCCGGTGATCACCCGGACGTGGCCGGAGAGGGCGTCGTCCAGGTCGGGGTCGCCGGTGTCCAGCAGCAGCGGGCGGCCCGCCAGGGCGGCGAGCTTCGCCTCGGTGGCGAGCACCAGCAGCCGTTCCCGGCCCGCGGCGCGCAGCAGTTCGGGGGTGAGCTGCTGGTTGCCGCGGCCGAGCAGGAAGCCCTGGCCGCCGATCGGGGAGAGGGCGATGCAGGGGATGGTGGGCAGGGCGCGCAGCTGGTCGGCCCGGGCGTCGCGGATCAGGAGGCGGGCGGCGGTGGCGAGGCCGTCGGCGTGGCCGGGGCCGAGGGCGCTCGCGGGGCCGAGCCGCAGCAGGTCGACGCCGGTCAGGCTGGCGCCCGGCGCGCCGAGCGCGGTGGCCACCGCGTACGTGGTGCTGCCGGGCCCGAGGAGCAGCAGCCCGCCGGGGCCGACGCGTTCGGCGACCTCGGCGGCGAGGCTGGCCGGTGTCCCCGGGTCGGGCCCGGAGCTGCCGGTCTTGCGCTGCTGGACCCGGGCGGGCAGCACGGGGACGGTCAGTCGGCCGTACAGCCGGGCGGAGACCCGGCCGGCCCGCAGCGCGGCCTCGTCCCGGTCCACCACCTCGGCGGCCGTCAGCCGGACGCCGCGGCCGGCCGCCCAGGCCGCCGCGACCTCGGCGGCGGCCCGGGGGTGGACGGCGAACACGGCGGAGTGCATCTTGACCCCGGCGGGGATGCCGAGCACCGGTACCCGGGGCTCGGGCCCGAGCGCGTCCAGCACGTCGCGGGCGGTGCCGTCGCCGCCGCAGAACAGCAGCAGCCCGGCGCCGGCCGCGACCAGGGCGCGCACCGCCGCCCGGGTGTCGGCGGCGGTGCTCGGTTCCCCGGTGCCCGGTGCCCCGGCGGCCCGCGGCCCGGTGCTGTGGTGGACGACCCGCGCGGGCCGGCCGGCCGCCCGCGCCGCGGCGGCGCCCATCCGGCCGTCGACGGTGATCAGCTCGACGTCCGGCGGAAGTTGACCGATCGTCAGCGCTGCCCGGGCGACGGCCTGCGGACGGGCCCCGAGCGCCAGGGCCCGCCGCTGGACCTCGGCGCCGTCGCTGCCCTTGAGACCGACCAGGCCGCCGAGGCCGGCGACCGGGTTGACCACCAGCCCGATCCGGGCGCCCGGGGCGGAGGTCACGGCCGCTCGCCCAGGACCTTGCGGCGGTAGGCGCGCCAGCTGACCGCCCAGACCGCCGGGTCGTCCAGCGGCTCGTGCCGGATCCGGTGCACGGTGGAGTTGTGCGGCGCGGTGCGGACGGTCTCCGGGTCCTCGTACGCCTCGCGGGCGACCTCGGCGAGGATCGCCGCGTACTCGTCCAGGTCGGCCCGGGAGTAGGACTCGGTGGGCTCCAGCGTCATCGGCTCCGGGACGACGTACGGGTGGTGGCTGGTCCAGTAGTGGGTGCCGAAGTCGGCGGCGCGGTAGCCGAGGTCCTCGCTGTGCAGGCCGGTGTCCTCGTTGAGCTGCTGCCAGCTGTAGCGGACCTGCTCGACCCGGGGGCGGCCCTCGGCGTACGGGACGGAGACGCCGCGGATCCGCCGGACCTGGTGCAGCAGGTAGTTGTTGTTGAGCACGGCGGTCTCGGCGGCCTCGCGCAGCCCCTCGGCGCCCAGGGCCGTGATCCAGGCGTAGGCGCGCACCAGGTTCGGCACGACGCCCAGGTAGGGGCGGATCTTGCCGACCGAGTCCGGCCGGTCGTCGTCCAGGACGTACCGCTCGCCGTCGAACTCGACGGTGGGGCGCGGCAGGTAGGGCGCGAGTTCGGCGGTGACGCCGCAGGCGCCGGCCGCCGGTCCGCCGCAGGCGTGCGGGGTGGAGAAGGTCTTGTGGAGGTTGAAGTGGCACAGGTCGAAGCCGGCCTCGCGGGCCCGGGTGATGCCGAGGATGCCGTTGGCGTTGGCCTGGTCGTAGGCGCACAGGCCGCCGGCCTCGTGGACGATCCGGACGAACTCGGCGATCCGGGGGTTGTAGATGCCGGTGTCCTCGGGGTTGGTGATGAGCAGCGCGGCGGTGCGCGGACCGACGGCGGCGCGCAGCGCCTCGATGTCGGGGTAGCCGTCGGCGTCGGGGTGCAGGGTGATCACCCGGAAGCCGGCGGTCTTGGCGCAGGCGGCGTTGGAGGGGTGGGAGAAGGCGGTGGTGATGATCTCGTCGCGCTGCTCCAGTTCGCCGCGCGCGGCGTGGTGGGCGCGGATCACCGAGACGTTGGTCCAGATCGCCGCCGAGCCCGCGCCGGGCTGGAGGCTGACCCGGTCCATGCCGGAGACCTCCTTGAGCAACTGCTCCAGCCGGTGGACGAGTTCGAGCACGCCCTGGACGGTGGAGGGGTCCTGCGCGGGGTGCAGGGCGGCGATCCGGGGGTCGCGGACGAAGGTGTCGTTGACCTTGGGGCTGTACTTCATGGTGCAGGTGCCCTGGCCGACGTCCACGTTGAGGTCGGCGCCGAGGTTCTCCTGGGAGAGCCGCAGGTAGTGCCGGAGCACCTGCTGCTGGCCGAGTTCGGGCAGGGCGGGCGGTGTGGCGCGGCGCAGCGCGGCGGGCAGCCGCTCGGCCGGGTCGCCGACGGCGGCGGTGACGGCGGGCTCGGGCAGCGGGGGCAGGACGCCGCGCTCGCCGGGGGCGCCGAGCTCGAAGACGAGCTTCTCGTCCCAGCGGGCCTGGTGGAAGCGGCGCAGGGCGGGTTTGGGGGCGATCCGCGGGTCCACCGGCTCGCTGTTTTGACGATTCGTCACTTCGCGATCTCCTCAAGTGCGTCGGCGAGGCGGTCGATGTCGGCCCGGGTGTGCAGCTCGGTCACGCAGTAGCGGCCCTCGCGGGCGCCGGCCTCGTCGGCCCCGACCGGGGTGCCGCCGTGCAGGCCGCGGGCGAGCAGCGCCTCGGCGGTCTCCGCGGCGGTGCGCTCGCCGGTGTAGCGGACGGTGAAGTCGGCGAAGTGGACGGCCCGCGGGTCCGCGAGCTCCACGCCGGGGACCTCGGCCAGCCGCCGCCGGGCGTAGGCGGTGTTGGCGAGGATCGTCGCGCCGATCTCCCGCATGCCGTGCGGGCCCATCAGCGTGAGGTAGACCCCGGCGGCGATGCCGTGCAGGGCGGCGGCGGTGCCGACCCACTCCTTGCCCTCCTCGCGCACCGCGAAGGAGGTGCGCTCGTACGCGACGTCGCCGAAGCCGTACTCGCCGGGGACGTCGGTGGGGACGAGGCCGAACAGCCGGCTCGGGTACTCGGCGACCAGGCGCTCGTCGTCCGGGCTGCCGATGAAGCCCGCGTTGCCGCCGCCGTAGCTCGGGTGGATGCCGAGCGGCTGGAGGTCGCCGCAGGTGAGGTCGGCGCCGAGCTCGGCGGGCGGGGTGAGCACGCCGAGGCTGAGCGGGTGGACGTGGGCGACGGCCAACGCGCCCGCCTGGTGGGCGAGTTCGATGTACTGCGGCAGTTCCTGGTCCACCCGGCCGTCGTGGTCGGTGAGTTGGGCGTAGACGGCGGCGGTGTCGCCCTCGGCGAGCGCGGCCCGGACGGCGGCGGGATCGGCCGGGACGAGGACGAGCTCGTGGACGCCCCGGACGTAGTCGCGGATCCGGGAGATCCGGTCCGGGTCGATCGCGCCGACCAGCACCAGGCGGCGCCGCCCGGTGGCCCGTCCGGCCATCCGCAGCGCCGTCGCGGCGGCCTGGAATCCGTCGTACGTCGGCACGTTGACGACGTCGACGGCCAGCAGTTCGGCCATCAGCGACTGGTACTCCCACAGTGCCTGGAAGCGGCCGTGGTCCTCGTACGGCTCGCCCGCGTAGGCGGTGAGGAACTCGCTGCGGTTGACGATCTCGTCCACCACGGCGGGCACGTGGTGGCGGTAGCAGCCGGCGCCGAGGAAGCTGCGGCCCGGCGGGACGGCGGTGTTGCGGGAGAGCAGCTCCTCCATGTGGGCGACCAGCCGGGCCTCGGAGCCGAGCGGCTCGGGCAGCCGCAGCGGGCGGTCCAGCCGGAGGGCGGCCGGGATGTCGGCGTAGAACTCCTCGACGTCCTGGGCGCCGACCTCCGCCAGCATCGCTTTCCTCACCTGCGGGGCGGAGTTGGGGATGTACGGGTGGGTTCGGGGGACGCGTGTGCTCATGCTGGCACCTTCCGCGATTTCAGTCACAAGCCTTGACGGGGTTGTGAATGCTGAGTTCTGTATACAGCATTCGGCATTCACCAGTCGGGAGGCAAGATGTCCGCACGAACCCGGCACAAAAAAGATCCCCAACCAGCCCGTGACCAGGGCGAATTGACATCAGGTCCGGCACGGCGCCGGATCCTCTCCGCCGGACTCGCGGGCGGCGCGCTGCTGATGGCCGGCGCCACCGGCTGCGCGACCGGCGGCGCCGGCGGCACCAGTGCCAAGCAGCTCACCGGCAGCCCGGGCGCCGCCCTCTCCGGCAAGGTCGTCATCTGGTCCTGGGACGTCGCCGCCAAGGCCATGCAACGGCTCGGCAAGGCCTTCGAACAGGCCCACCCCGGCACCACCGTCGACGTGGTGGACATCGGCTACGACAACGCCTACGACAAGATCTCCGTCGGGTTCGGCGCCGGCAGCGGACTGCCCGACATCCTCACCGTCGAGGGCCACAAGCTGCCCACCTACATCGGCAACTTCCCGAACGGCCTGGTCGACCTCACCAGTCGCGCGGCAGGCCTCAAGTCCCAGTACGCTGAGGCGTCCTGGCGGACCGTCACGAACGCCAAGGGCAAGGTCTTCGCGCTGCCCTGGGACAGCGGACCGTGCGCCCTGTTCTACCGGCGCGACCTGTTCCAGCAGGCCGGCATCGACCCGGCCGGCCTCGCCACCTGGGACGACTACCTCACCGCCGGCACCGCGCTCAAGGCCGCCACCGGCAGGAAGCTGCTCATCCTGGACGCCAAACAGGACAGCTTCTTCGCCATGCTGCTCCAGCAGCAGGGCCAGCGCTGGTTCACCGACGGCAAGGTGGCCGTCGCCACCCCCGCCGCCGAACGCGCGCTCACCCTGCTCAAGCAGCTCGTCGACCGCGACCTGGTGGACTTCGAGAACGGCTGGTCCGGGCTCGTCTCCGGCACCCACGACGGCAAGGCCGCCACCACTCCCACCGCCGCCTGGTGGGACGGCACCCTCACCAGCGACATGGCCGACCTCGGCGGGAAGGTCGGCGTCGTCCCGCTGCCCGCCTTCACCCCCGGCGGCCCCCGCACCTCCAACAGCGGCGGCTCCACCCTGTGCGTCACCGCGCAGAGCCGGAACCCGGAGACGGCCTGGGCCTTCCTCTCCTTCCTGCTCGCCGACAAGGCCAACCAGGCCTCGATGATGCAGCACGAAGGCCTCTTCCCCGCCTACCTCCCCGCCCTGGACGACCCGTACTTCCAGCAGCCCGCCCCCTACTACGGCGGCCAGCCGGCCATGCAGCTGTTCGCCGGACTCACCCGCGCCATCCCCACCGTCGAGCTCACCGCCGACGACTCCAAGGCCGGCGACATCGTCACCACCGCCGTCAACCAGGTGCTGCACAACGGCGCCGACCCGGGCACCGTCCTGCGCTCCGCCGCCCGCCAGATCGCCACCGCGACCGGCCGCCAGACGGTCGGGTAGGCGGGCCCGATGACCAGCAGCCTCCCGGCCACCCTGCGCAAGCCGTCGGCGACCACCCAGGCCGCCCCCGCCCGCCGCCGACGCTCCCCACGCACCGCCGCCTGGCTGTTCGCCGGGCCCACCACCGCGCTCTTCGTCGCCTTCTTCGCCTATCCGCTCGGCGCCAGCCTCTACCAGAGCTTCACCGCCCGCCGCGACGGCGCCGACGTCTGGGTCGGCCTGGACCAGTACCGGCGGATGCTGCACGACCCGGCCTTCCTGCACTCCCTGGTCAACACCGGCCTGATCCTCGCCGTCCAGGTGCCCGTGATGATCGGCCTCGCCCTGGTGCTCGCCGTCCTGCTCAACCAGTCCTGGCTGCGGTTCCGGGCCGGCTGGCGGGCGGTGTTCTTCCTGCCCGCGATCACCACCCTGGTCGCCTACGCCGTGGTCTTCCAGGTCCTGCTGCGCACCGACGGCGGCCTCGCCAACCAGCTCCTCCAGGCGCTCGGACTCGGCCCGGTCGACTGGCTCAACTCACCCACCTGGGCCCGGATCTCGCTGATCGGCTCGGTCACCTGGCGGTGGACCGGCTACAACGCCGTCATCCTGCTGGCCGGACTGCAGGCGATCGGCCGCGACCAGTACGAGGCCGCCGCCCTCGACGGCGCCGGCACCGTGCGCACCTACAGCGGCGTGATCCTGCCGCAGCTGCGCCCGGTGGTGCTGTTCTGCGTCATCACCTCCACCATCGGCACCCTGCAACTCTTCGACGAGAACTACGTGCTGACCCGCGGCGGCCCCGGCGACGCGACCCTCACCCCGGTGGTCTACCTCTACAAGGTCGGCTTCCAGCAGCTCGACTTCGGCTACGCGGCCGCCATCGCCTGGGTGGTCGTGCTGATCATCGCGGCGGTCTCGCTGCTCCAGTTCCGGCTCTACGGAAGGGAACGCCGCCGATGACCACCGTGACCACCACTGCCGCTCGCAGTGCCGCCACCACCACCGCGCCGCGTCGTAGCGGCCGCGCCCCGCTGCCCGCCCGCCTCGGCCGGATCGCCGTCCTCACCGCCCTCACCCTCGGCGCCGTGCTCAGCCTGGTGCCCTTCGCCTGGATGCTGATCGCCAGTACCCACAGCAGCTCCGAACTGTTCCACTCCCCACCGCCGTTCCTGCCCGGCGGCAACCTGCTGCGCAACCTGGCGCACCTCCAGGAGACCATCGGCTTCGGCCGGGTCATGCTCAACAGCCTCGGGATCGCCGTCGTCTACACCGCGCTCAGCTCGCTGCTGTCCGCGATGTGCGGCTACGGGCTGGCCAAGTACCGCTTCCGCGGCCGCGGGCTGCTGCTCGGACTGGTGCTGGCGACCATGATGATCCCGTTGCAGGTGCTGCTCGTCCCGCTGTTCCAGATGATGGCCAGCCTCGGCTGGATCGACAGCTACCAGGCGGTGATCGTCCCCTTCCTGGCCAACTCCTTCGGCATCCTGCTGATGCGCCAGGGCTTCCTGGACTTCCCCGACGAACTGCTGGAGTCGGCCCGGATCGACGGCTCCGGCGAGCTGCGCACCTTCTACCAGGTCGTCCTGCCGTGCGTACGGCCGCAGTTGGGCGCGCTGGTGATCTTCACCTTCATGGGCCAGTGGAACGGCTTCATCTGGCCGCTGCTGATGCTCAACACCGAGGACAAGTACACCGTGCCGGTCGCGCTCAACACGCTGACCGGGCTGACCCACGTCGACTACTCCGGCCTGATGCTCGGCTCCTTCCTGGCCACGCTCCCGCTGATGGTGCTCTTCCTGCTCTTCCAGCGGCAGTTCGTGGCGGGCCTGCTGGGCGGAGCCGTGAAGGGATGACCGCGACCGTGACGACCGACCGCCTGACCGTGACCACCGACCGCCTCACCCGGGTGCCCGGCCTGCTGTACGGCGGGGACTGGAACCCCGAGCAGTGGTCCGAGCAGGTGTGGGCCGAGGACGTGAAGCTGATGGCCGAGGCCGGGGTCAACCTGGTCACCGTCGGCGTCTTCTCCTGGGCCCGCCTCCAACCCGACGCCGACAGCTGGGACTTCGGCTGGCTGGACCGCCTGCTCGACCTCTGCCACCGGCACGGCGTCGCCGTCGACCTGGCCACCGCCACCGCCTCCCCGCCCGCCTGGCTGGTCCGCGCCCACTCCGACCTGCTGCCCGTCACCGCCGACGGCGTCCGGCTGGAGTTCGGCTCGCGCCAGCACTACTGCCCCTCCTCGCCCGCCTACCGCGAGGCCGCCGTCCGGCTCACCCGGGCGCTCGCCGAACGCTACCGCCACCACCCCGCGCTCGCCCTGTGGCACATCCACAACGAGTACGGCGACCACGTCCAGGAGTGCTTCTGCCCCGCCTCGGCCGTCGACTTCCGCCGCTGGCTTCGCGAACGGCACGGCGGCATCGAGGAGTTGAACCGCTCCTGGGGCACCGCCTTCTGGTCGCAGCGCTACACCTCCTTCGAGCAGATCGAGCCGCCGCGCACCGCGCCCGGCCCGGTCAACCCCACCCAGCTGCTGGACTGGCGCCGGTTCTGCTCGGACGCGCTGCTCGCCCTGCACCGCGCCGAGAAGGCCGTCCTGGACGAGGTCTCGCCCGGCGTCCCCGTCACCACCAACTTCATGTCGATGCTCAAGGCGCTGGACTACTGGGAGTGGAGCCGGCACGAGGACCTCGTCTCCGACGACGCCTACCCCGACCCGGCCGACCCGCGCGCCCACGTCAACGCGGCGATGAACTACGACCTGATGCGCTCGCTCAAGGGCGGCCGCCCCTGGCTGCTGATGGAACAGGCCCCCTCCGCGGTCAGCTGGCGGCCGGTCAACGTGCCCAAACGCCCCGGCCTCTACCGCCTCTGGTCGCTCCAGGCACTCGCCCGCGGCGCCGACGGCGTCCTGCACTTCCAGTGGCGCGCCTCGGTGGCCGGCGCCGAGAAGTTCCACAGCGCGATGCTCCCGCACCGGGGCACCGCCGCGCGCGGCTGGCAGGAGACCGTCCGCTTCGGCGCCGAGCTGCGCCGTCTCGGCGAGATCGCCGGCAGCCGGCTGCGCGGACGGGCCGCCGTCCTGCTCGACTGGGACAGCTGGTGGGCGCTGGAACTCGACGACCACCCCTCCGCCCGGATGCGCTGGCCCGAGCTGCTCCGCCCCTGGTACGCGGCGCTGCACGAGCGCGGCGTCACCGTCGACTTCGTCCCGCCCACCGCCGGGCTCGACGGCTACCCGCTGGTGCTCGCCCCCAACCTCTACCTGCTCGACACCGCCACCGCCGACCGGCTCACCGCCTACGTACGGGACGGCGGCCGGCTGGTCTGCGGCCCGTTCAGCGGCATCGCCGACCGGCACGACCACATCCACCCCGGCGGCCACCCCGGGCCGCTGCGCGAACTGCTCGGGATCGTCGTGGACGAGCACTGGCCGATCCCGGACGGCGCGACCACCGCCGTACGGCTGGACGGCGCCGCGCCTGACGGCCCCCGGTCGGACGGCACCGAGCCGCACGCCGAGCCGCACGGCGCCGACCTGCGCGCCGAGCGCTGGAGCGAGTGGATCGAGACCGAGGGCGCCGAGACCCTCGCCCGCTACGCCTCCGGCACACTGGCCGGCCTCCCGGCCGTCACCCGCAACCGGCTGGGCGCCGGCACCGCCTGGTACCTCAGCTGCCATCTCGGCGCCGACACCGGCCGGGTGCTCGACCTGCCGCTCGCCGAAGCCGGCGTGGGCGCCGAACTGCCGGACCTCCCGGCGGACGTCGAGGCCACCCGGCGCCACGCCGCCGACGGCCGCCAGTACCTCTTCCTGCTCAACCACGGCGGCGTCGAACGCCGCGTGCCCCTCGACACGCCCGGCACCGACCTGCTCACCGGCGCCGCCACCGGCGACGCCGTCACCCTCGCGCCGCTCGGCGCCGCCGTCCTCCGACTCCCCGCCGCCGAGGAGCGCCCGTGAACCCGCTGACCCGCCGCCACTTCCTCGCCGCCTCGGCGGTCGCCGCCGCCGGCACCCTGGCCGCCCCGGCCGCCGCCCACGCCCAGGACGGACCGGACACGGTCGACGGCGAGCGCTACGCCGACGTCCTCGACCTGCACGGCACCCCCGCCCAGGCCTACCCCGGCGACGCCCGCGGCAACAACCCGATCACCGTCTTCGCCGACCTCGGCGCCTGGCACGCCTACGCCCTGCCCCGCCCCACCGACCCCCAGGGCGGCTTCACCGGCCCGCTGTACCTCGCCCAGGAGTACCCCTGGTGGCTCAGCGACGGCCTGACCCGCCTCCAGCTCACCGAACAGGGCCGCCCCCTGGACCTCACCGCCGGCGCCCCCGCCCGCGGCACCTCGCTGCCCGGCCTGCTGCGGCTCACCCACGACCTCGGCGCCGGCCTCGCCCTCACCCTGGACCTGCGCTTCGCCGGCAACCGCACCGCCCTGCTCCGCGCCCGCCTCGCCAACACCGGCCCGGCCGTACGGACCCTCACCGCCGCCTGGACCGGCCGGCTGCTGCGCCCCGCCACCGGCCCCCAGCGCGAGGCACCGAAGCTGGTCGCCGCCGAACGCGGCGTGGAGGTGCGCTTCGCCAAGGTCCGGCAGACCTGGGACTACCTCACCGACGGCACCGAGCGCTTCGCCGTCCGCCACGCCCGGCCCGTCCGGGTCGTGCTGAGCGCCGACGGCGACGGCCACCGCACCGAACTCGCCGAGCCCGTACGGCTGGCGCCGGGGGAGACCCGCAGCCTGGACTGGACCGAGAGCTACACCTTCACCGAGGCCGAGTACGCCCGCGCCGCGAAGGAGGCGGACGCCGCGCTGCGCACCCCGGAACGGGTCGCGGCGGAGGGCACCGCCCGCTGGCACGGGTACCTCGTCCGCGCCACCGAGGGCGTCCCGGCCGCCCGCCGCCGTACCGCCGCCAAGTGCGTCCAGACCCTCGTCACCAACTGGCGCAGCCCGGCCGGAAGGATCCGGCACGACGCCGTCACCCCCACGCTCTCCTACAAGTGGTTCAGCGGGGTCTGGGCCTGGGACACCTGGAAGCAGGCCGTCGGCACCGCCGCCTTCGCCCCCGGCCTCGCCGCCGACCAGATCCGCGCCGTCTTCGACCACCAGGTCCCGTCCGGCTCCGCCGAGCGCCCGCAGGACGCCGGGATGGTCCCCGACTGCGTCTTCTACAACGACCAGACCACCGGCGGCGGCAACTGGAACGAGCGCAACTCCAAGCCCCCGCTGGCCTCCTGGGCGGTCTGGGAGGTCTACCGGCGCAGCGGCGACCGAGCCTTCCTGCGCGAGATGCTGCCCAGACTGACCGCCTACCGGGACTGGTGGTACCGCACCCGCGACCACCTCGGCGAGGGCCTGTGCCAGTACGGCGCCACCGTCGACCCGGCCAACGCCACCGCCGAGGACTGCCGGGAGGCGGCGGCCTGGGAGTCCGGCATGGACAACGCCCCGCGCTTCGACACCTCCGCCGTCGTCCCCAACCGGGACGCGAACGGCACGCTGCTCGGCTGGTCGCTCGACCAGCGCTCGGTCGACCTCAACGCCTACCTCGCCGCCGACCACCGCCACCTGGCGCTGATCGCCGCCGAGCTCGGCGACCGGCCCGCCGCCGACCGGCTGCGCGCCGGCGCCGACCGGATCGACACCGCCGTGCGCGACACCATGTACGACCCGGCCACCGGCTGGTTCCACGACACCGACCTGGCCACCGGCGCCCGGCTCACCGCCCGGGGCCGCGGCATCGAGGGCGCGATCCCGCTCTGGTCCGGCACCGCCACCGCCGCCCAGGCCCGTACCGTCCGCCGGCTGCTGCTCGACCCGGCCGAGTTCGGCACCGCCATGCCGTTCCCGACCGTGGCCCGCAGCTCGCCCTCCTTCGACCCCGGCGGCTACTGGCGCGGACTGGCCTGGCTCGACCAGACCTACTTCGCGATCGAGGGTCTGCGCCGCTACGGCTGGGAGCAGGACGCCCGGCGCACCGTCGAGCGGCTGCTGGCCACCGCCGCCGGACTGGCCGGCGACGGCCCGGTGCGGGAGAACTACGACCCGCTGACGGGGGAGGGGCACAGCTCGACCAACTTCAGCTGGTCGGCGGCGCTGCTGCTGCCCCTGCTGCGCACCTGAGCGGCTTTGTCTCCGGGCCGTCCGACCAGGCATGATCGGGGCATGGTCGAACGAGTCATTGCAGCGTGTGACGGAGCAGCCAAGGGCAACCCCGGGCCGGCGGGCTGGGCCTACGTGGTCGCGGACGCCACCGGGGCGCCCCAGCGCTGGCAGGCCGGCGCGCTCGGGCACAGCACCAACAACGTGGGCGAGCTGACGGCGCTGCGGCAGCTGCTGGCCGCGACGGACCCGGCGGTGCCGCTGGAGGTCCGGCTGGACAGCACCTACACCCGCGACTCGGTGACCAAGTGGCTGAAGGGCTGGAAGCGCAACGGCTGGAAGACGGCGGCCGGCAAGCCGGTCGCCAACCAGGAGCTGATCCAGGCGATCGACGCCCTGCTGGAGGGCCGGGACGTCACCTTCGTGTACGTGCCGGCCCACCAGGTGGACGGCGACCCGCTGAACGCCATCGCCGACAAGGCCGCCAGCGACGCCGCCCGCACCCAGCAGGACGCCTCCGGCACCGCCGCCGACCTGCCCGTCCCCGACCCGGCCGCCGCCTCGAAGGCCCCCAAGGCGCGCAGTCCCCGTACGGCATCCGTGTCCTCCACCGGCGGCACGGGCGCCGCCAAGCGGAGCGGCGGCTCGCGCACCCTGAACGCCCGCTTCCCCGGCACCTGCCCGTGCAGCCGCGGGTACGCCAAGGGCGACAAGATCACCAAGGTCGGCGGCTCCTGGGGCCACCCGGAGTGCGCCGCCGCCCACGCCTGACCCGCCGCCCCGTCCGACCGCGAGTACGCCGACGCCGCCGGGTGAGTATCCGTACTCATGCGGCGGCCCGGCCCGGCGGTGGACGATGGTGATCATGAGGAATCGCGCAACGAAGGACGGCCCTGGCCGCCGCACGGCCGTGCGGGTCACGGCGGTGGCCGGGGCCGCCGGGGCCCTGGTGCTCGGCACGGTCGGGTACACGGCGTACGGGGCGGCGGAGGCGGCCTGGACGGGCAAGCCGTACCCCGTGGCGGACCCGGCGGCCGTCGCGCGGCACCTGGACGCCCGGACGCAGACCGTCTACGAGGCCCTCGCGCTGCGCCCGGAGGCGACACCGGCTCCCGACCACCGCGGCGACGACGGGATCACGGCCCGGATCTACGGCGCCTGCTCCGCCCGGGGCCTCTCCCACCTCCTGGAGAGCATGAACGACACCGGCGCCGACCAGCCCCGCACGGCCGCCCTGCGCGCGCGGTTCACCCTCACCGGGGTCACCCGGCCCGAGTGGGAGGAGGCGGTCGGACGGGCCCGGCAGAGCCTGACCGCCCAGGGCTGGACGGTCGCCTCCTCCGACGAGTCCGCCCCGGTCCCCAGCCTGACGCTGACGCCGCCGGACACCGGCCCCGGCTCCCTCGCGGAGAGCGCCTCGCTGCGCTTCGACCCCGCTTACCACACCCTCGAGGTGAGCGCGGGCAGCGAGTGCGCCAGCTACCCCGACGGCACCGCGGTGGACCAGGAGGGCCGCCCGGCCGACCTGCCGACCGGCACGGCGCCGACCCGGCCGCCCGGCCGGTGACCGCGGCCGGCTCCGGCCGGAGGTGAACAGCCGGGCGCCGCGCACCGTACAGACGAGTGGGCGGGGCCCGAAGGGAGGTGAGCCCGGTGATCGTCTCGGAGACGGCGGAGTTCCACGTCGGGGACAGGGTGTGGGTCTACCGCGAGTCCTCCTACGCCGCGGTCGAGTGCGCCGTCGTGGTCGGCGCCCCGGCGGACCGCAGCCTGCGGCTGGAGTACGGGGACGGTCACCGCGGCCACCTCCGCGAGGGCCG
The DNA here is from genome assembly GCF_042789775.1 of Kitasatospora sp. NPDC056800. NCBI lineage: Bacteria > Bacillati > Actinomycetota > Actinomycetes > Kitasatosporales > Streptomycetaceae > Kitasatospora > Kitasatospora sp. NPDC056800. The sequence continues at coordinate 28,408 of NZ_JBHUAL010000125.1, forward strand.
GGTCGAGCTGCTCGACCCGCGCT
>NZ_JBHUAL010000126.1:0-28294 GCF_042789775.1 Kitasatospora sp. NPDC056800
GCCCCCCCCCCGGGGGGGGGGGGGCCCCCCTTCCGGCGCTGTCACTGCTGGGGCGGGGGCGGCGGGTAGCCGTAGCCCGGCCCCGGCTGCTGCGGCCAGGGCGCCCCGGGGGCGGGCTGCTGCGGGTAGCCGTACCCGGGCGGGGGCGGCGGGGCCTGGCCGGGCTGCGGGGCCCACGGCGCCCCGGGGGCGGGCTGGCCGGCCTGCTGCGGGTACGGCTGGGCCTGCTGCTGCGGGTCGGCGTACGGCTGGGGGCCGCCCGGCTGCGGGTAGCCGGCCTGGGCCTGCTGCTGCCAGCCGGCCTGCTGGGCGGCGGCGGCCTGGTGGGCCCGGATGATGTCCTCGCCGACCAGGGTGGCCAGCTCGAAGTAGGCCTCCCGGACCTTGGGCCGCATCATGTCGAGGTTGACCTCGGCGCCGGCCGCCAGGCTCTCGTCGAACGGCACCACGATCACGCCGCGGCAGCGGGTCTGGAAGTGCGCGACGATGTCCTCGACCTTGATCATCTTGCTGGTCTCGCGCACCCCGGAGACCACCGTGATGCTGCGCTGGACCAGGTCCGCGTAGCCGTGCGCGGAGAGCCAGTCCAGGGTGGTCGAGGCGCTGGAGGCGCCGTCCACGCTGGGGGTGGAGACGATGATCAGCTGGTCGGCCAGGTCCAGCACCCCGCGCATCGCGCTGTACAGCAGGCCGGTGCCGGAGTCGGTCAGGATGATCGGGTACTGGCGGCCCAGCACGTCGATCACCTGGCGGTAGTCCGAGTCGTTGAAGGTGGTCGAGACCGCCGGGTCGACGTCGTTCGCCAGGATCTCCAGGCCCGAGTTCAGGTCCTGCGAGGTGAACTGACGGATGTCCATGTAGCTGCGCAGGTGCGGGATGGCCGTCACCAGGTCGCGGATGGTCGCGCCGGTCTGGCGCTTCACCCGGCGGCCCAGGGTGCCGGCGTCCGGGTTGGCGTCGATCGCGATCACCTTGTCCTGGCGCTCGCTGGCCAGGGTCGCGCCGAGCGCGGTGGTGGTCGTGGTCTTGCCGACGCCGCCCTTGAGGCTGATCACGGCGATCCGGTAGCAGCTCAGCACCGGGGTGCGGATGATCTCCAGCTTGCGGGCCTTCTCGGCCGCCGCGGCCTTGCCGCCGAACTGGAAGCGCGGCTGCTGGCGCTGCTGCTTGGGCTGGCTGCGCAGCAGCCGGTCCGAGGACAGCTCGACGGCGGCGGTGTAGCCCAGCGGCGCGCCGTGCGCGGTCTGCTGCGGGGCGGCGGCCTGCTGGAACGCGCTGGGCTGCGGGGCCTGCGGCTGCTGCTGCCACGGCTGGCCGGGCAGCGGCTGCCCCGGCAGCGGCGGGCCGGGCTGGGCCTGCGGGCCGGGCTGCGGCGGGACCGGCTGCTGGTACGCGGCGGGCTGCGGCCAGCCGCCCTGGCGCGGGTCCACCGGGCCGGGCTGGGGCACCGGGCCGGGGGGCTGCGGGGCGGCGGCGTGCTGGGGCGGCAGCGGCTGCTGCGGCTGTTGGACCTGCTGGGCCTGCTGGGCCGCCCACGCGGCCTGCGGGTCCCAGGCGGCCGACGGGTCCTGAGGGTGCTGCGGCGGGGCCTGTTGGACCGGCGGCTGCGCGAAGTTCTGCGGCTGCGCGGGCGCGACGGGCGCGGGAGCAGGGGCGGGCGCCGGGTACGGCTGCGGCGCGGTCTGCTGCGCCGCGGCCTCCGGCGTCGGCCAGGCCGGGGCACCGGCCTGCGGCTGCTCGGCGACCGGCGGAGCCGGGGCGGCCGCCGGGAACGGGACGTGCTGCGCCTCGGCCTGCACCGGCGGGACCGGCGCGGCGGGCGTGGGCGTGGCAGCGGGCGTCGGGGCCGGGACGGCGGCCGGCGCGGCCTCCGCCACCGGGGCGGCGGCCTGGCCGGGCACCGGAGCCTGGGCCTGCCGCTGCTCCGGAGCGGCCTGCTGCGCCGGGGCCTGCTGGGCTTGCGCCGGAGCAGCGGCGGCGGGCACCGGGGCGTCGGCCGAGGCCGGAGCCCCGGCAGCCGGAGCCGAAGCGGCCGGAGCCGAAGCGGGCTCCGTCTGCACGTACCAGGACGGGGGAGTGTAGTCAGGCGCGTCCGACCAGTCGTCGTCGTCCTCCGCCGCGTTGTCGCCGACGTAGACGCCGTCCCGATCGCTGCTCACTTTTCTGGCTCCCTCGTGTTCGCCGCCGCTTGTTCAGCGGTGCCGTTGCCGCATCAAAGACTAGGCCGTACGGCAACCCCCGTTGAAGGCGGCTTCGGTTCCCCGACGGCCCGCCCGGTGCGGCGAGCCGCTGCTCAGTCCATCCGGCGCGGCCCGCCGAGCACCTGTTGTTCGGCCTGCCCGGCCACGGCCCGTACGTACTGGCGCCGCATCCGGGTCGCCCACAGGGTGAGGTCGTCGCCGAGGGTGGGCAGGGCGGCCACGTCCTCCGGAGGCAGCGAGAGCACCCGGCCGGTCAGTTCCGCCTCCTGCGGCGAGATCCGCTGCACGCCGACCAGGTCGGCCGCGTTCAGCACCCGGGAGGCGTTCGGGCCCAGGTAGGGCAGCAGGGTCAGGGTGGTCTGCCAGGGCGCGGCGGAGAGCCGGCTGCGCGGCGGGCGGGCGCCGAGGTCGCGCACCACCAGGACCGGCGAGGCCACCGAGGCGCCCTGCGGGCCGAGCCGGCCGACCTGGTGGACCGTCACGCAGGGCTGGCCGCCGCCGGCGGCCTGGGCCAGCGGGCCCCACAGCTGCCCGCGGGCGGTCTCCACCGCGACCCGGGCGCCGATCGCGGCCGCCCGCAGCGCGATGACCTGCGCGGTCCACATGCCGCCGACGAGCACCAGGTCGTACGAGGTCGGGCGGAACAGGCCGAGCACGGCGGGCAGTCCCTGCGGGTCGACGCCGATGACCACGCCGTCGTCGCCGACCGGGAAGGCCAGCGCCGCGAGGTCGGCCGCCTCCAGGACGTGCTTCTCCCGGCGCGGGCCGCGCAGTCCGAAACCGGGCAGGATCCGCGGCCTGGTCCGGCGCTGCTCGGCGCCGGGCTGCGGGCCGACGGTGGGATAGGTCTGGTAGGCCATCAGGAAGCCCCTCCGAGCGGCAGGGTGGCGAGCATGCCGGGGGCCTGCTCCAGGTCGAGCCGGACGAGGCCGAGCCCGGTGCTCTGGGCCCGGGTCTCCACCTGGCGGCCGACCTGGCCGACCTCGCTCTCGTTGCGCCCGGTCACCCGCAGGTGCCCGCTGACCGTCACCGAGCCGCCGGTGCCGTGCCCGGCGGTCAGGCTGAAGGTGCTGGCGAGGGCCGGCGAGCCGGTGATCAGGTTGACCAGGTCCGGCGCGGCGATCCGGCCGGGGGCGCCGCCGGGGCGGCTGAGCTGCGGCCAGCGGGAGATCCAGTACGTGGTGTGCCAGCGGTCGTCGATCCGCCAGAACCGGTTGCCCTCCTGGGTGCGGCGGGTGGTGCCGCCGCCGCTGCCGGTGCCCTGGCGGCCGGCCACCGCGATCGGGTTGGCGCAGGTGGCGATGGCCAGCGCGGCGATCAGCTCGCGCTCGTCCAGCACGGTCGCGTTGAAGCCCGCGCTGTTGAGCCGGCCGGCCAGCTGGTCGGTGACCCGCTGCAGCGCCTTGCGGGCGCCCTCCTCGCCGCCGCCGCGGGCCCGGACGGCGGTCGCCGCGCGCTCCGGGTCGAGCTTGAGCGCGACCCAGGTCAGCCGCAGTCCGGGGGTGGAGGTGCCGTCCGGCAGCTCGCGGTAGGCGCGGGCGGCCAGCGACTGCTCGGGCAGGTGCTGGGCGGGGGCGGGCTGGGTGTGCTGGACCAGCTGCACCGACTCCAGGGTGATGTCGTCCACCGTGAGCGCCGAGCAGACCACGTCCAGCGGCAGCGGCAGCGCGGTGCGCACCGGGCGCAGCGGCTGGTCCTTGGCCTGGACGAGCAGGACCGAGGTGAGGAAGGTCCCGTCGCCGACCATGCCGGTCTCCCGGCGGACCGGGCGGCCGCCGAACTCGGCCTCGGTGGCGTGGGTGCAGGTGCGCAGCCCCGGTTCGAGCTCCAGCGCGGGCGCCAGCGCCGGGTCGGTGCCGGCCGGCGGCAGCAGCGTCCGGGCCTGCCTGCGGCGGGACTTGAGGGCGGCGCGGACCCGCAGCAGGTCCGGGACGGTGCGGCCGCGCACCGGGAGGAGGGCGAGTACGAGCAGCACCAGCGCGACGGCGCCGAAGCCGGCCGCGACCGTCCGGCTGATCGTCCAGCCGACGGCGACCAGGGCCGCCGCGACCTCGACCAGGACGAGCTGCTGGAGCTTCAACCGCCCGCCGAGCAGCCCCGGTCGGGGGTTGATCCGGACCTGGACGGCGCCGCCGCCCCCGGTGCCGGTCGGCTGCGGCCGGTCGGGCCCCGTCCCCGGTCCTGTCCCCGTCCCGGTCTCGGCCGTCGGCGTGCTGTGCTGCGCCCGGCCGGCCCGGCGCGCCCTCCCGCCGCCCGCACTGCGGCGGCGTCCTGGAGCGGTCTGGCTTGGCATCCCCCGGTGGCCCTCTCTGATCCGTTCTCGCGGCCCGGCTGGCTGTGTCGCGGACCGTACCCGTACCGTACTCACCGTCTGCTGCCGCATCGTAGAGGGTTCGCGCCGGTTCGTGCCCGGCGGGTGACCACGGGGCAGGTCGGTCTGACAACGCCCGACAACGTCTGACTAGGGGGACGACGAGGTATGGCATCGCGCCGGGACGAGCTGAACGCGTACACCTTCGCCCGCAAGCGCACGGTGGGCGCCTTCCTGCTGCCCGCCGGCGGCGGCAGCGACGAGGACGCGCCGCGTCCGGTGAAGGCGGTGCTGCCGAGTGTGCTGGCCGGGGCGGTGGTGGTGGCCGGCTTCGGGCTCTGGGGGGTCTTCAAGCCGAGTGCGCCGGTGAAGTGGGACGACGGCAAGAACATCATCCAGGGCAAGCAGTCGACGACCCGGTACGTGGTGCTCACCGACCAGGACAACAAGACCAAGCGGCTGCACCAGGTCCTCAACATGTCCTCGGCGCGGCTGGTGCTGCCCGCGGGCGCCAAGGTCGTGGTGGTGGACGACGGGGTGCTCGACCGCTACCCCAATCACGGGCCGACGATCGGCATCCCGTACGCGCCGGACAAGCTGCCGACCACGGACAACGCGAACAAGCCGATGAAGTGGGCGGTGTGCGACCGCCCGGGTTCGGACGACAAGCAGGAGACCGTCAACCAGGCGGTGTTCGTGGCGGCCGGGGCGGACGCGACGGCGCTGGCGGCCAAGGACCGGATGCTCGGCCCGGACCAGCTGATGCTGGTGCAGCAGGCCGACGAGCAGCAGATCTCGGCCGCGCCGGCGGCGGGTCAGCCGGCCGCCTCGGGTGCGGCGGTGTTCCTGGTCGACGCGCAGGGCCGCAAGCACGAGATCGGCACCCCGCAGTCGGACGACAAGGAGCGCAAGGCGCTGATCACCGCGGTGTTCGGGCCCAACGCGGTGCCGCAGCGGGTCAAGCGGGACTGGCTGGACACCCTGGTGACCGCCACCCCGATCACCTTCCCGCAGGTCGAGGGCGTGGCCGACAGCCAGGGCGCCAACTCCAAGGTGGAGCTGGGCAACCAGGCCGACCGCCGGGTCGGCCGGCTGGTGCACTACCAGGACCGCCACTACGTGGTCGGCAAGGAGCAGCTGTTCCTGGTCACCCCGTTCCAGGCGGAGCTGATCCGGCAGAACCCGGCATACCAGATGCTCTACAAGTACGACCAGGACAAGAAGCCGCGCAGCGACGAGATGATCCCGGCCGACAACGCCCAGTGGGGCGGCGACGTCGCGCTGAAGGGCACCGCGCCGGACTGGCCGCTGAAGACCGGTGCGCCGGTGAACAACTGGCAGGACCGCCAGGACGCCCGGATGGTCGTGTGCAGCACCTACGACGGCGTCGCCGCGGACGGGGCCACCGCCAAGCGCAGCGTCTGGGCCGGGACGACGTACCCCGCGCCGTACAACAACGGCGCCGGGGCCGCGTACGTGACCCCCGGTCACGGGCTGTTCTACCGCTCGCTGGACCACGCGGCGGCCGGCTCCGGGACCGACTTCCTGATCACCGAGACCGGGTTGCGCTACTCCGTCCCGTCCAACGGTGACGGCGGCCAGCGTCCCACGGCCTCGCCGCAGCCCGGCCAGAGCGCCCCGCCGAAGCAGCCGACGCCGCAGCCGACGGCCACGCCGGCCCCCGGGGCGCCGTCCCAGGAGCCCGGCCAGCAGGAGGAACCGGGCGGCAACCAGGCCCGGTTGGGCTACCAGGGGGTCCAGCCGCTGCCGGTGCCGAAGGAGTGGTCGAACCTGGTTCCGGCCGGTCCGCCGCTGACCGCGAAGAGCGCCGCCCAGCCGCAGAACGCTTGACCGGCCAAGCGCGGCAACCGAATTGGCCGCAGTGTCATGGTCTGGTAACTACTCTGTGCTCGGTGTTGGGCGAGCTGCGTGTGCCGACTACAGTGCTGCTGGACATCACACGGGTGATGGCACGGTGGGGCCCCTCGCGGGCCCTCCGTGCACGCAAAATGTTGTCTCATGGGGGACGGTGGAGCATGGCTCAGGGTCAGTTCACGATGACGGCGCAGGAGATGCTGGCGTTCGCCAAGCAGATCGAAGAGGCCATCGGCAAGATCGAGGCCGAGCGGACCAAGCTGATCAGCACGGTCTCCGGCATCACCGGCGGCTGGCAGGGCCAGGCCGCGAGCGCCTACACGACCCTGCAGAACCGGGTCAACGAGGACATCGCGAAGCTGAAGGAGTCGCTGACCGCGATCAAGCACGCGATCGAGCTGACCACCAAGCACTACGCGAGCACCGAAGAGGAGCAGAAGGCGATGTTCTCCTCGGCCCAGGGCTGATCACCGCTTCCGCGTTGATCGTCGCACCCGCGCCGACCGCCGTTCTGTCCCGATCCACCGCTCCGCGGAGCGCCCGCCACTGACCGCGTGGCGCTCCGCACCCTCGTCTAGGGAGACAACGTGTCCGACCACATTCTCGTCAACTTCGAGACCGTTCACCACGCGTCCGAGGAGGTCAAGGCCTCGGCGAGCCGCATCGACCACCTGCTGAACGACCTCAAGGGCAACGTCACCCGCATCGCCTCCAGCTGGCAGGGTGCGGCCCAGGAGGGCTACCAGGCCCACCAGGCCCAGTGGGACGCCCGCGCCGCCGACCTGCAGAAGACCTGCACGCAGATCGCGACCTCGCTGGACCAGGCCGCGCAGAGCTACCGGACGACCGAGGACGCCAACGCCAAGCTCTGGGGCTGACGTTCGGGTTCCGTAGGAAACAGCAGGGGGCGGGTACCCGGATTCCGGGCACCCGCCCCCGACGCGCGACACGGGTGGACGACATGAGGGGTGGCAGGGTGTCCCGACACGGGTACCGGAAGGCGGCCGCGGCGCTCGCCGCGCTCGCGGTGCTGGGCGGCCCGCTCGCCGCCCCGGCGTACGCCGAAGGCGGGCCCGGACTGGCCGCGGCCGGCGACTGCCCCAAGCCGGCGCCCGACGTGCCGACCGTGCCGTGGTCGCTGCAGCGCCTGCTGCTGGACGAGTTGTGGCAGGGCGGGAAGACCACCGGCGCGGGCGTGACGGTCGCGGTCATCGACACCGGGGTGGACGTCAACAACCCGCAGCTGAGCGGAAAGGTCGACGAGGGCCCCAACCTGCTGGTCAACCGGGAGACCAAGGAGGCGATCCCGGGCAAGTCCATCGAGGACCCGGTCGGCCACGGCACCAAGGTGGCCGGGATCATCGCGGCCGGCCCCAGGAAGGCCACCGGTTTCGTCGGACTGGCCCCCGACGCCAGGATCTTCTCGATCCGGCAGAACGACAGCGACGGCAACGGCGACGTCTCCACCCTGGTCACGGCGATCAGGAAGGCGGCCGACCAGCCCGGCGTCAAGGTCATCAACATCTCCCAGGACGTGCGCGGCGCGGGCGACGCCCGCTTCGGCGGGTACCAGGAGCTGAAGGCCATCATCGACTACGCCGAGGCGAAGAACATCGTGGTGGTCGCCTCCACCGGGAACGACGGCAAGGAGGGCGACACCTACCCGGGCGCCTTCCCGACCGTGCTGGCCGTCGGCGCCTCCGACCGCAACAATGAGCGCGCGCCGTTCTCCCAGTACGGCGGCTTCGTGAAGGTCGCCGCGCCCGGTGTCGACATGCTGTCCACCGTGCCCGGGAGCGGCCAGTGCGTGGACAACGGCACCAGCTTCGCCGCCCCGTACGTCTCCGGGCTCGCCGCGCTGCTGTGGAGCGCCCACCCGAACTGGAAGGCGGCCCAGGTGCGGGCCTGGATCGAGCAGACCGCGCAGCGCACCCAGCGCGAGCCGGACAACTTCACCGGCTGGGGCGTGGTGGACCCGGTCAGGGCCGTCACCAAGGCCCCCGACGACGCGCCCTTCGCGCCCACCCCGGACGCCCCGGTGCAGCTCGCCGCCGCGCCGATCGTGCCGCGCCCGGTGGGTCTCGGCGAGACCCAGGCCGACCGGGACGGCCGCACCGCGACGTACGTCCTCGGCGTCGGCGCGCTGCTGGTCGCCCTGCTGATCGGCGGCGGCACGGTGCTGCGCGACCACCGCCGCAAGTCCGCCGACTGACGCCCGACCCCCGCCAGCTCGGGGCCCGACCGGGCCGGCGCGTCGAAGAACCGCCGGAACCCCTGTAACACCGCAGCCCGCCCGCCGCATCGATGAAGTGTCAGGGACGGCGGACCGCGGGGGGCAGGGCGCATGGGGTGGGTCGGGGCGGGCCGGGAGGCCAAGGACGCGGAGTTCCTGGAACTCGTCTCCGGCCGGACCGGCCACCTGTACCGCTCGGCCTGCCTGCTCACCAGCGGCGACACCCACTACGCCGAGGACCTCGTGCAGGAGGCCCTCAGCCGGATGTACGTGCTGTGGCGGCGCAGCGCCTTCACCGGCCGCGGCCGGATCGACAACCCGGCGGCCTACACCCACACCGTGATGGTGCGCACCTTCCTCGCCCAGCAGCGCCGCCGCTCCAGCGGCGAGCGCCCCAGCGACGCCCTGCCGGAGCCGGAGGGGCAGGACGCCGACCGCACGCTGCGGCTGACCCTCCTCGACGCGCTCGGCCGGATGCCGCCCAAGGACCGCGCGGTCCTGGTGCTGCGCTACTGGGAGGACCGCAGCGTCGAGGAGACCGCCGAGGCCATGCGGGTCTCCTCCGGGGCCGTCCGCACCCGCACCACCCGGGCCCTGGCCCGGCTGCGCACCCTGCTCGGCGACTCGCTGGCCGAGCTCGCCGCCCGCTGAGGCCGGCCGCCCGGTACCTCTCACCACCACCCGCGACGCAAGGAGACGGTGAACACCCATGTCCGAACCGGACAAGTTCGAGGACGATCTTCTCTATGCCCTCACCCGTACAGGCGAAGGCTTCCGCCCCGGCCAGGCCGACCTGGTCGCGGGCGGCTACCGGCGCGGCCGCGGCCGCTGGCGCCGCCGCTCGACCGCCGCCGTGGTGGGCGGGGCGGCGGCGCTGGCCCTGGTGGGCACCGGCGCGGTGTACCTGGGCTTCCCGGGGGCGAGGGACGCGGGCACGGTGCGCGCGGCCTCCGCCCCGGCGGCCACCGCCGGCGGCGACGGCGCCACCGCCTCGGCCACCCCGACCTCGGTGAAGTCCTCCGCCCCGGTGGTGATCACCGGGGACGAGGTGGTCGCCACCTTCCAGGCCCTGCTGCCCAAGGGCCAGGTGTCCGACGCGAAGGGGCACGGAACCGACGAGAACAAGGGGATGTACGCGGACGCCAACCTGGTGTTCGACGACGGCCAGGGCCGGTCGCTGATGGGCCTCAGCATCCAGAAGCACCGCCCCAAGGACGTCCAGCCGCAGACCTGCCCGACGGACCTCAAGCTCGCCTCGCTGGACTCCTGCGCCGTCACCGTGCTGCCGGACGGGTCGAAGCTCATGCTCACCCAGGGCTACGAGTACCCGGACCACCGGGCCACCACCAAGGAGTGGCGCGCCTCGGTGGCCCGTCCGGACGGCGGGCTGATCGGCCTCAGCGAGTGGAACTCGCCCCAGGAGAAGGACGCGCCGGACAGCCGGCCCAACCCGCCGCTCACGCCGGACCAGCTGAAGGCCGTCGTCACGGACCCGTCCTGGAACCGGGTCGTCGCGGCCCTCAGGTTCGACGGCGTCGACACCGAGGCGATCGACCCGGGCCTGTCGCTGCAGGACCGCGAGTCCGTCCTGACCGGGCTGCTGCCCGCCGGGGTGACGGTGACCGACCGCAGGAGCCGGGACCTGCGGGCGGACTTCGAGCTGGCCGGGGGCGGGCGGACCGGGACCCTGACGCTGACGGTCGAGAACTGGGCGAAGGCCCCCGACGACCGGCCGGGACCGGAGGCGTACCAGGGCGCGGAGACCCTGCCGGACGGGACGAGGCTCCTGGCGCGCGGCGCGGCGGCCAAGGTCCCGAAGGGGGTGCAGGTCGTGGACGCGATGCGGCCGGACGGCGTGGAGGTCCTGGTCACGCTGGTGTCGAAGGGCGATCCGCTGCTGACCGAGGCGCAGCTGCGGGCGGTCGCCACCAGCCCGCAGTGGACGCCGAAGAAGTAGCGCGGGAGACGGCGGTGCCCCGGGCCTGGGGGAGGCCCGGGGCACCGCCGTGTGGGGGAGGGGTGGGGGTCAGTCCTGCTGGTCCTCGGGGAGGCTGATCACCCAGCGGGTGTCCTGCCGGGGGCGCAGGTAGAACAGCCAGTAGAGGGTGGCGGCGGCGGTGATGCCGCCGGTCCACAGCAGGGGCTCGGTGTCCAGCTTGGTCATCACGTAGACCAGGACGGCGATCAGCACGATCGGGACGGCCGGCCACAGCGGCATCCGCCAGGCGGAGGCGTGCTTGTGGTGGCCGCGGCGGGAGAGCAGCGCGGCGATCGCGACCAGCAGGTACATCCCGGTGACGGCGACGCCGGTGATGTTGCTCAGCAGCTCGCCCTTGACGAAGCAGAGCGCGGCGCCGGGCAGGCCGACCGCCAGGGTGGCGATCCACGGCGAGCCGAACCGGCCGAGGGTGCCGAAGGCCTTGTTGACCGGCTCCGGCCAGGCCTTGTCGCGGGCGGAGGCGAACAGCACCCGGGAGTTCTGGATGACCATGACGATGCCGGCGTTGATGATGGCCAGCGCGACGCAGAGGCTGACGAAGGTGCCGACCGCGGAGTTGCTCCAGGCGGTGACCATGCCGGAGATGTCGCCGGAGGCCAGGGTCTGGAGGTCGGGGGCGCCCACGGTGATCGCGACGACCGGGACCAGGATGATCGCGGAGGAGATGCCGAGCGTCCACAGCACGGTGCGCGAGACGTTGCGGCGCGGGTTCTCCAGCTCCTCGGACAGGTAGACGGCGGTGGAGAAGCCCTGGGTGATGAACAGGGCGATGCCGAGCGCGCCGACGATGGCGCCGACGCTCACCGTGGTGGTGGCGCCGCCGTCCCCGGTGACCACGCCGTGCAGCAGGCTGGGGGCGTCGCTGTTGGTGTGGGCGAAGCCGAGCACCGAGACCACGCCGGCCGCGATGACCTCCAGGACCAGGAAGACGCCGGTGATCCAGGCGTTGGCGCGCAGGTCGAGCAGGCCGGCCAGGGTGGCGGCCAGCATCACGGCGGCGCCGGTCATGGCCTTGTCGAGGTGCAGGACGGGCGCGAGGTAGTCGGCGGTGCCGAGGGCGATGACCGAGGGGACGATCATCACCACGATCAGGGAGAGCACGAAGACCAGCCAGCCCATCAGCCGCCCGGCCAGGGTGCCGACCATCGCGTACTCGCCGCCGGCGCTGGGGATCAGGGTGCCGAGTTCGGAGTAGCAGAACGCGACCGCGACGCAGAGCACGGTGCCGATCGCGATGGCCAGCGCGGTGGCGCTGCCGATGCTGGAGAACAGCTCCGGCACGATCACGAAGAGCGTCGAGGCGGGGGTGACGCAGGACAGCGTGAGCAGGGTGCCGCCCACGACGCCGATCGAGCGCTTGAGCTGCTGGGGCGCTGCCGCCTCGGCCGCGGGGGCGGCTACGGTCTGTGGCGGGCGAAGCGTGTCGGTCATGTGGCTTCCGATCGGCTCTGTGCGGTGCTGGGGTGGGAGCGGTATCGCCTCCGCTGGCTGGTTGCTCGGTGTCCGGTTCCAGGCGCTCCCTGGCCGCCATGGAACCTTGGGCGTATTGATCGCGTCAACGCCGGAACTGCTTCGGAATCCGTTGCGGTGAACGGCATAGACATACGATCCGATGATCACGTTCGGTCATTGCCAGCTTTGTCCGACTTGTTACTTTGGCCACATGGCAATTGAATCGAAGGTGAACAAAGAGGGCGGACCGCGATTCCAAGGTCGTACTTCGAGTGAGCGGTGATACGCCCAGGTGCCCCTGAGACGCCCGGCAACTCCCCGGCGGGGTACGGGAACCGCAGCCCCCGCCCGGAAAGATCTAGGTAACGTTTCGGAACCCGGGACGCCGAAGGGGCCGGACTCCACGAGTCCGACCCCTTCGCTCACCGTCCGTGACGGCCGGCGCGGCTACGCCACCGGCAGCCAGCCCGTCTGGACCATCTGCCCGCTGGTCACGCGGCGTGACACGAAGACGGCGCGGCCCGGCGGCAGCGCCTGCGGCTTGACCGTCCCCAGCAGCGCGCCCTCGTCCCGGTTGCCGGAGAGGATCACGCCCTGGCCGCCGAGCTCGCGCATCCGCTGCAGCACCGGCTCGTACAGCGAGCGGCCGGCGCCGCCCGCGCTGCGGGCCACGATCACCCGCAGGCCGATGTCGCGGGCGAACGGCAGGAACTCGGCCAGCGGGGCCAGCGGGTTGCCCGAGCTCGTCGCGACCAGCTCGTAGTCGTCGACGATCACGAACATGTCCTTGCCGCTGTACCAGCTGCGGTTGCGCAGCTGCTCGGCGGTCACGTCCGGGCCCGGCAGGCGGCGCGAGCAGGCGCCGCGCAGCATGTCCACGATGGCCGCCATGGCCGGCTGCGCGGCCGCGTACTCCACCAGGTACTCCGGCGGCACGGTGCCGAGCAGCGCGCGCCGGTAGTCGCCGACCACGATGCCGGCCTGGTCCGGGGTGTACCGCTCGGTGATCTGCTTGATCAGCATCCGCAGCACCGCCGACTTCCCGGACTCGGTGTCGCCGAAGACGATGAACAGCGGGTCGGTCTCGAAGTTGACGAAGACCGGTGCCAGCTCCGCCTCGTCCACGCCGAAGGCGACGCCGCGCTCCGGGTGCTCGAAGCCCTTCGGCAGCGCGTGGCCGTCCAGGACGGCCGGCAGCATCCGCACCTGCGGGGCGCGCGGGCCGGTCCAGGCCCCGTCGACGGCGGCGACCAGCCCGGCCACGCCGTTCTGGAGGTCCTCCACCGAGGAGGAGCCGTCCAGCCGGGGCAGACCGGACAGGAAGTGCAGCCGCTCCGGGGTGATGCCGCGCCCGGCCAGCGACGGGACGTTCTGCGCCACCCGGCGGTCGACCTCGGACTCCATCGCGTCACCGAGCTTCAGCTCGGTCCGGTTCTGCAGCAGGTCCTTCAGGGCCGGGCGCACCTCGGCGTACCGGGCCGCGGTGATCACCAGGTGCACGCCGTAGCCGAGGCCGCGCTGGGCGATGTCGCCGATCACCGGCTCCAGGCCCTCGAACTCCTGCTTGAAGGTGTTCCAGCCGTCGATCACCAGGAAGACGTCGCCGAAGGCCTCGTCCGGCAGTTGGCCGGCCGCCCGGCGGGCCCGGTAGGTGGCGATGGTGTCGATCCCGGCGGCCCGGAACAGCTCCTCGCGCCGGTTGAGCACCCCGTGCACCTCGGAGACCATCCGGCGCACCTTGTCCACGTCCAGGCGCCCGGCCACCCCGCCGACGTGCGGCAGCCCGCCCAGCGACTGGAAGCTGCCCGCGCCGAAGTCGAGCAGGTAGAACTGCACCTCCAGCGGGGTGTGGGTGAGGCCGAACGAGGCCACCATGGTGCGCACCACGGTCGACTTGCCGGAGCGCGGGCCGCCCACGATCAGACCGTGGCCGGCCGCCCCCGCGTAGTCGACCTCCAGGATGTCCGTCTTCTGCTCGCGCGGCCGGTCGACGATGCCGATCGGCGCCCGCAGCCGGCCCGCCGGGTAGCCGGGCGCGGTCAGCCCGCGCTCCGGCACGACCTGCAGCGGCGGCAGCAGGTGGTCCATGCTCGGCGCCTCCTCCAGCGGCGGCAGCCACACCTGGTGCGCGGCCGGGCCCTGGCCGGCCATCCGCTGGACGAAGACGTCCAGGACGGTGTCCACCAGCGCGTCGTCCTGCTCCGGGGCCTGCGGGACGACCTCCACCTCCACCGGGTCCGGGAGGTCTACGAAGGCGGCGGTGAACTCCACCGGGCGGGTGTCGACCCGTCGCCCGCCGGTCGACCGCTGCTGCCCCGGCGCCCGGTACGGCCCCGAGACGTAGGCGGCCTTGAACCGGTCCATCACGTCCTCGCCGAACTTCAGGTAGCCGACACCCGGCACCGGCGGCAGGTGGTACGCGTCCGGCACGCCGATCGCCGCCCGGGACTCCGCGGCCGAGAAGGTGCGCAGACCGATCCGGTACGACAGGTAGGTGTCCAGGCCGCGCAGCTTGCCCTCCTCCAGGCGCTGCGAGGCCAGCAGCAGGTGCACGCCCAGCGAGCGGCCGATCCGGCCGATCTGGATGAACATCTCGATGAAGTCGGGCTTGGCGCTGAGGAGTTCGGAGAACTCGTCGATGATCAGCACCAGCGAGGGCAGCGGGTCCAGCGCCGCGCCGGCCGCCCGGGCCCGCTCGTACTCGTGGATGTTGGCGTAGTTGCCCGCCGAGCGCAGCAGCTCCTGGCGGCGGTGCAGCTCGCCCTCGATCGCGTCGCGCATGCGGTCGACCAGGGTGAGCTCGCCCTCCAGGTTGGTGATCACCGCGGAGGTGTGCGGCATGTCCGCCATGCCGGAGAAGGTCGCACCGCCCTTGAAGTCGGCGAGGACGAAGTTCAGGATCTCCGAGGAGTGGGTCATCGCCAGCGCCAGCACCAGCGTGCGCAGCAGCTCCGACTTGCCGGAGCCGGTCGCGCCGACGCACAGGCCGTGCGGGCCCATGCCCTCCAGCGCGGCCTCCTTGATGTCCAGGTAGACGTGCTCGCCGTTGGCGCCGACACCGATCGGCACCCGCATCCGCTCGTGCTGGGCGCGCGGGCGCCAGCTGCGGGCCACGTCGAAGGAGCCCGGGTCGCCCGAGCTCATCATGTCGGTGAAGTCGAGGTTGGACAGCAGCGGCTCGTCGTCCCCGCCGGCCGAGATCCGGTACGGCGCCAACTGCCGCGCCAGCGCCTCGGACTGCCACACCGAGAGCAGGTCCGGCTTGCCGGTGTACGTCGCGCCGGAGGCCGAGCGGAGCACCAGCTCCTCGGCGTTGACCGTCACCATCAGGTGCCCGCTGGGCTCGTCGACCTCGCCGGGCACCACCTCGATGACCGTCACGCCCTGCACGCCCTCCGGGCTCGCCAGCAGCGAGTCGTGCGGCACCCCGGCGCCGTCCATGACGACCACCAGGTGCGGCTGGTCGGCCGGCGGGGCCACCTCCCGCACGAAGCGCTGGCGGCCGGCCAGCTCGTCCTGGAGCAGGTACTCCAGGTCGCCCAGGTCGGCGGCGAACAGCCGGCGCGAGCCCGCGCCGTCGGCCTCCTTGCGGTGCTGGTTGTGCGGGAGCCACTTGGTCCACTCCCACTCCTCGGCCGCGCCGGGCGCGGCCGCGACCGCCACCATCAGGTCGTCCGGCGAGTGCAGGGTGGTCAGTTGGGCGATCATCGCGCGCACGTTCCCGTACACCGAGTCCGGGTCCCCGCACACCGTGATGTGGTAGAACGCCCGCAGCGAGACCGCCAGCGGCAGGTCCTGGAGGGTGCCGTGCGCCTTCAGGAAGGAGTGCATCGCGGCCGCCGACAGCGGCTCCAGCTCGTCCATCGGCGCGGTCTGCGGCGCCACCAGCGGCGTGGACAGCTGCACCGGCCCGAGGCCCACCCGGATCTGCGCGAAGTCGCCGTCCCCGGTGCGCCGTTCCCACAGCCGGCGGCCGTCCTCGACGATCGACCAGAGCTGGTCCGGGGCCGGGTTCAGGAACAGCAGCGCGCCGCGCTGGCGCTCCGCCGTGCGGCGCACCTGGCGGCGGGTCTGCTGGAGGTACTTCAGGTAGTCGCGCCGCTCGTCCGCCATCGCGGTCGAGCCGCCCTTGCGGGCCCGGACGATCTGCGCCAGCACCATGCCGACCGTCGAGGCGATCATCAGACCGCCCATGATCTTCATGGGTGCGGCGGCCCCCGGCGAGAAGAAGAACACCGCCGATCCGCCCATGCCCAGCATCGGCAGGATGCTCATCAGCCAGTCCTCGCCGCCCTGCCGGGGCAGTTCGGGCGGGCTCACCAGCTCCACCGGTTCGTCCGGCACGGTGGGCGGATACGCCCTGGCCGGTCGCTTGACCGTGATCACACCCATGTGTCATCCACCCCGCGGCGTCGATCGATCACTTCGGCATCAGCCCTCACGTGACTTGCGCACGCTCCGTACGGGAATCCGGTGACTGGGGACGCCCCACCCAGCGCAGCCCCCGTACCTCTGCGCAGGCGCCGATCCTAACGGTCGCCCCCGCACCGCCCGCCAGGGCCCGGTACGCACCGGCACCGGACACGAACCGAACGGGTAGGGTAACGCCGCGCCAACTCGCGGCCCGGTCGGGCCGGTTCCACAGCAACACCGAGCGCCGCCGGGCCTCGGCACCGTCAACAAGGGGGAGCGCCACGTGCGTCGAAGGATCGAGGTGCGGGCATGAGTGAGCGGAGCGAGCTCATCATCGAACACCGCGCAGTGGGCGGAGCGCCTGCCGGGCGAAGCGGGGTGGGAGCGTGAGCACCGCGGCCGCCACCGGCTACTGCCGGGTGACCGTCGTCGCCCCGGACCGCCGGATCGACGTCGCCCTGCCCGAGGACGTCCCGCTCGCGGACGTCTACCCCGAGGTGCTGCGGCTGGCCAACCAGAGCCAGCCCGACGGCACCCCCACCGGCTTCCACCTGGTCCGCCGGGACGGCACGGTGCTCGACAGCGGGCTGCCGCTGGCCGCCCAGCAGGTCCGCGACGGCGACCTGCTGGCGCTGCGCCCCTTCGCCGAGTCGCTCCCGCCGGCCGTCTACGACGACGTCGCCGACGCGATCGCCAGCGCCGTCGAGGCCGACCGCCGGTTCTGGACCGCCGAGCTGATGCGCGGCTTCGGCCTGATCGGCGCCGGGGTGCTGCTCACCCTGCTCGGCTTCGCGCTCTGGTTCTCCGACCTGCGCCACGACATGCACGGCCTGCCCGGTGTGCTGGCCGGCGTCACCGCCGTCGTGCTCACCGCGCTCGCCGGGGTCCGCGCCCGGGTCTACCAGGACGCCCACGCGGCCGTCGCGCTCGGCCTCGGCGCGCTGCCGCACGCCATGATCGGCGGCAGCGGCGTGATCGCCGTCGCCCACCTCGGGGACGGCCCCGGCCGGCTCCAGTTCCTGGTCGGCTGCGTCGCCGCCCTGGTGGTCTCCGTGCTGCTGGCCGGCCTGCTGCCGGAGAAGGACGCGGTGTTCGTCGCCGCCGCCCTGGTCTCCACCGCCGGCGCGCTCGCCACCTTCGCGGCCGTCCTGCTGCCGGAGACCCCGGCCGGGCACATCGCCGCCGTCACCGGCGTCGCCGCCGTCGCCGTGGTCGGCTTCCTGCCCAGCCTCTCCGCCCGGTTCGCCCGGCTGCCGGTCGGCTTCAGCGCCCCCGGCCAGACCCGCACCCGCAGCCGCGACTACGACGAGGAGGCCGAGCGCGCCGAGGCCGTCCAGTACGAGCGGATCGCGCACCAGGCCCGCCGCGGGCACGAGGTGCTGGTCGGCCTGGTCGGCGGCTGCGCCGCGGTCGTGGTCGGCGCCTGCGCCGTCCTCGGCTTCACCGACGAGACCTTCCCCGAGGTGCTCGCGCTCGCCCTGGGCCTGACCACCATGCTGCGCGCCCGGCTGTTCCGCTACACCGCGCAGGTGCTCAGCCTCACCGTGGCCGGCCTGCTCGGCCTGAGCCTGCTGATCGTCGGGCTGTCCCTGCACACCCCGCAGTTCTTCCTGCGGGCGGCCGGCTCCACCACCGAGCTCGACCTGCGCACGATCTGGCTGACCGCCTCGATCGCCTTCGGCGCCGCGCTGCTCACCGCGATCGCCCTGGTGGTGCCGCGGCTCGGGGTCTCCCCGTTCTGGGGGCGCATCCTGGACCTGGTGGACAGCCTCACCCTGATCTCGCTCGTCCCGCTGGCGCTCGCCGTCCTGGACGTCTACCGGCTGGTCCGCGGCGCCACCAGCTGACCGCAGGCCCCCCCGGAGCCGCCCGCGGAGGCCCCGGAACCGTCCCCGGAGCCGCTCGCCCGACCGCCGAACGGCCGGGTGGGCGGCACTGGTACGCTTGGCCTTCGAGCGCAGCCGTGTGTCCGCCCCCCGTGGGCCGACGACAGCCGGCCGCGCCCGCGACACCGAGTTCTCGATGAGTCCTGTGTTGTCGACCAGGACCGCTCGGTAGACCCTGAAGGAGTTGCAGTGGCTCTCGCCTCTGACGTCAAGAAGCAGATCTTCGCCGAGTTCGGCCAGAAGGAGGGCGACACCGGTTCCCCCGAGGTCCAGGTGGCCATGCTCTCCCGTCGTATCTCGGACCTGACCGAGCACCTCAAGACCCACAAGCACGACCACCACTCGCGTCGTGGCCTGCTGATCCTGGTCGGCCAGCGCCGCCGCCTGCTGCAGTACCTGGCCAAGAAGGACATCGAGCGCTTCCGTACGCTCGTCGACCGCCTGGGCATCCGCCGCGGTGCCGCCGGTGGCGCCCGCTAAGACCGCCGCTCGGGGGCGGCTCCCCACACCGGGGAGCCGCCCCTCGCGCGTATGCCGCGGCCGTTGAGCCGCGGCGCCCGCAGATAACAACTCGCGCGCACCTCCCCAGGTGGCCGAGGATTGCACCGTAGGGTTGTGGGCATGCCGGGTGATGGCGCACCAGCGCGCCACCCGGGCAGAAGGACCCAACCCCCCCCGCGGGACGAAGGCTTCAAACGGAAGCCGCCCGCATCCGAGAGAGCGTCCAGACGCGGACCGCCCTTCCGGGCCCGGCAGCCGTGAGGCGCCGGTCCTCGGTAGTGGCCGTCGGAACCCCCGCAGACCGAGCGGGGCACTCCGGAGGCTTCGATCGAAGACCGGCCCGACTGCCGCCCTCCCCGAGGAGGGCCCGGGGCCCACCGCAGGCAGTACGCGGGGACGCTCTCCCGGAGACGTACGAAAGAGGAGATCTTCCAGGTGGAAGAGAACGTGTTCTACGCCGAGGCCGTGATCGACAACGGTTCCTTCGGCACCCGTACCATCCGCTTCGAGACCGGCCGTCTGGCCCGTCAGGCCGCCGGCTCCGCCGTGGCCTACCTGGACGACGACACCATGGTGCTGTCGGCCACCAGCGCGTCCAAGCAGCCGAAGGAGCACTTCGACTTCTTCCCGCTGACCGTGGACGTCGAGGAGCGGATGTACGCCGCGGGCCGCATCCCCGGCTCGTTCTTCCGTCGCGAGGGCCGGCCCTCCGAGGACGCGATCCTCACCTGCCGCCTGATCGACCGCCCGCTGCGCCCGTCCTTCGTCAAGGGCCTGCGCAACGAGGTCCAGGTCGTCGTCACCGTGATGGCGCTCAACCCCGACCACCTGTACGACGTGGTCGCGATCAACGCCGCCTCCGCCTCCACCCAGCTGGCGGGCCTGCCGTTCTCCGGCCCGATCGGTGGCGTCCGTGTCGCGCTGATCAACGGCCAGTGGGTCGCCTTCCCGACCCACAGCGAGCTGGAGTCGGCCGTCTTCGACATGGTCGTCGCCGGTCGCGTCCTGCCGGACGGCGACGTCGCGATCATGATGGTCGAGGCCGAGGCCACCGACAAGACCATCAAGCTGGTCGAGGGCGGCGCCGAGGCGCCGACCGAGGAGATCGTCGCCTCGGGCCTGGACGCCGCGAAGCCGTTCATCAAGGTCCTGTGCGCCGCGCAGTCGCAGCTGGCCGCCCAGGCCGCCAAGCCGACCGGCGAGTTCCCGGTCTTCCTGGACTACCAGGACGACGTCCTCGCCGCGCTGTCCGCCGCCGTCAAGGACGAGCTCGCCCAGGCGCTGACCATCGCCGGCAAGCAGGAGCGCAACAACGAGCTGGACCGCGTCAAGGCGCTGGCCGCCGAGAAGCTGCTGCCCGAGTTCGAGGGCCGCGAGAAGGAGATCAGCGCCGCCTACAACGCGCTGACCAAGAAGGTCGTCCGCGAGCGCGTCATCAAGGACAAGGTCCGCATCGACGGCCGCGGCGTCACCGACATCCGCACCCTGGCCGCCGAGGTCGAGGCCATCCCGCGGGTGCACGGCTCGGCCCTGTTCGAGCGCGGCGAGACCCAGATCCTGGGCGTCACCACGCTGAACATGCTGCGCATGGAGCAGCAGCTGGACACGCTCTCCCCGGAGACGCGCCGCCGCTACATGCACAACTACAACTTCCCGCCGTACTCCGTCGGTGAGACCGGCCGCGTGGGCTCGCCCAAGCGCCGCGAGATCGGCCACGGCGCGCTGGCCGAGCGCGCCCTGCTGCCGGTGCTGCCGACCCGCGAGGAGTTCCCGTACGCCATCCGCCAGGTCTCCGAGGCGCTGAGCTCCAACGGCTCCACCTCGATGGGCTCGGTCTGCGCCTCGACCATGTCGCTGCTGAACGCCGGTGTGCCGCTGAAGGCCGCCGTCGCCGGTATCGCGATGGGCCTGATCTCCCAGGAGATCGACGGCGAGACCCACTACGTCACGCTGACCGACATCCTCGGCGCCGAGGACGCGTACGGCGACATGGACTTCAAGGTCGCCGGTACCCGCAACTTCATCACCGCCCTCCAGCTGGACACCAAGCTGAACGGCATCCCGGCGTCGGTGCTCGCCGCCGCGCTGAAGCAGGCCAAGGACGCCCGCCTGCACATCCTCGACGTGATGAACGAGGCCATCGACTCGCCCGACGAGATGTCCCCGAACGCGCCGCGCATCATCACCATCAAGATCCCGGTGGACAAGATCGGTGAGGTCATCGGCCCCAAGGGCAAGATGATCAACCAGATCCAGGAGGACACCGGCGCCGAGATCACGATCGAGGACGACGGCACCATCTACATCGGTGCCGCCGACGGCCCGGCCGCCGAGGCCGCCCGCACCACGATCAACCAGATCGCCAACCCGACCATGCCGGAGGTCGGCGAGCGCTACCTGGGCACCGTGGTCAAGACCACGACGTTCGGCGCGTTCGTGTCGCTGATGCCGGGCAAGGACGGCCTGCTGCACATCTCGCAGATCCGCAAGCTGGCCGGCGGCAAGCGCGTCGAGAACGTCGAGGACGTCCTCGGCGTCGGCGCCAAGGTCCAGGTCGAGATCGCCGAGATCGACCCGCGCGGCAAGCTCTCCCTGATCCCGGTCATCGAGGGCGAGGAGGGCGGCGAGGCCGCTTCCGAGTGAAGCGCCGCTAGCTGACCCCCGCGGCCCGTACGCCTCACGGCGTGCGGGCCGCACCCCGTTGTCCACGCGTTCGTCCGTACGTGCCCATCCGCACGTGCGTTTCCTCTGGAGGTACCCCCCGTGGCGCAGGCCCCGGCGGTAACGCAGCGTCCCGGCACGACCCGGACCCTGCTCAAGGGCGTCGACGGCGCCGGCACGGTGCGCCGCACCGTGCTCCCCGGCGGCCTTCGGGTCGTCACCGAGACCCTGCCGACGGTGCGCTCCGCGACCTTCGGCATCTGGGTCGGCGTCGGCTCGCGGGACGAGACCCCGCAGCTCAACGGCGCCACCCACTACCTGGAGCACCTGCTCTTCAAGGGCACCGAGCGGCGCAGCGCGCTGGACATCTCGGCGGCCCTGGACGCGGTCGGCGGCGAGATGAACGCCTTCACCGCGAAGGAGAACACCTGCTACTACGCCCGGGTCCTGGACACCGACCTGCCGCTGGCCATCGACGTGGTCTGCGACATGCTCACCGGCTCGCTGATCCGCACCGAGGACGTGGAGTCCGAGCGCGGCGTCATCCTCGAGGAGATGGCGATGGCCGAGGACGACCCGGGCGACGTGGTGCACGACCTGTTCGCCAAGGTGATCTTCGGCAGCGGCCCGCTCGGCCGCCCGATCCTCGGCACCCAGGAGACCATCAGGACGCTCACCCGGGACCAGATCGCCGGCTTCTACCGCCGCCGCTACCGGCCCGAGCAGCTGGTCGTCGCCGCGGCCGGCAACCTCGACCACCGCAAGGTGGTCAAGCAGGTCGAGCAGGCCTTCGCGCCGCTGCTGGCGGCCTCCACCGCGGCGCCGGCCGAGGCCCGCCGCGGCGTCAAGGCGCTGCGCACGGCCGGCCGGGTCGAGGTGCTCAACCGCTCCACCGAGCAGGCCCACCTGGTGCTGGGCGTGCCCGGGGTGCCCCGGCACGACGAGCGCCGCTGGGCGATGGGCGTGCTCAACGCGGCCCTCGGCGGCGGGATGAGCTCCCGGCTGTTCCAGGAGGTCCGCGAGAAGCGGGGCCTGGCGTACTCGGTCTACTCGTACTCCTCGTCCTACGCGGACAGCGGCCTGTTCGGCATCTACGCCGGCTGCCAGCCCAAGCGGGTCGAGGAGGTGCTGCGGATCTGCCGCGCCGAGCTGGCCAAGGTGGTCGAGGAGGGCATCACCGAGGAGGAGCTGGGCCGGGCGATCGGCCAGATCTCCGGCTCCACCGTGCTCGGCATGGAGGACACCGGCTCGCTGATGAACCGGATCGGCAAGGCCGAGCTCAGCTACGGGCACCACCTGTCGGTGAACGAGATGCTGGAGCGCATCGCAGCGGTGACCCTGGAGGACGTCCACGCGGTGGCCCGTGATGTGCTGGGCGCGTACCGGCCGTCGCTCGCCCTGATCGGCCCGGTCAACGACAAGCGGGCCGCCAAGCTCGCCGATCTGCTGGTCTGATCCGCTTTTCCGGATCCGCTGAATCCCAGGTGAGAGGAACTTTTGCCATGACGCTGCGTGTCGCCGTGATCGGCGCCAGGGGACGGATCGGCTCCGAGGCGGTCAAGGCCGTGGAGGCCGCGCCGGACCTGGAGCTGGTCGCCACCCTCGGCCGCGGGTCGGACCTGGAGGAGCTGACCGAGGCCGGCGCCCAGGCGGTCGTCGAGCTGACCCACCCCGACTCGGTGATGGGCAACCTGGACTTCTGCCTGCACCACGGCATCCACGTGGTCACCGGCACCACCGGTTGGACGGACGAGCGGCTCGCCACCGTCCGCGGCTGGCTGGACGAGGCCCCGGAGCTCGGCCTGCTGATCGCGCCGAACTTCTCCATCGGCGCCATCCTCGGCATGAAGTTCTCCCAGATCGCCGCCCGGTACTTCGAGTCGGTCGAGGTGGTCGAGCTGCACCACGACCGCAAGGCCGACGCCCCCAGCGGCACGGCCACCCGCACCGCCCAGCTGATCGCCGCCGCCCGGGCCGAGGCCGGCCGGCCGCCGCAGCAGGACCCGACCACCCACAGCCTGCCCGGCGCGCGCGGCGCCGACGTGGACGGGGTGCCGGTGCACGCGGTGCGGCTGCGCGGCCTGCTCGCGCACCAGCAGGTGATGTTCGGCGACACCGGCGAGACGCTCACCATCCGGCACGACTCGCTGCACCACAGCAGCTTCATGCCGGGCATCCTGCTGGGCGTGCGCAAGGTCGTCGGGACGCCGGGGCTGACCTTCGGCCTCGAACACTTCCTGGACCTGTGACAGTGTCGAACCAGACCGTGCCGTACCAGAGCACGCCGAACCGGACCGCGCCGA
This sequence comes from Kitasatospora sp. NPDC056800, assembly GCF_042789775.1. Classification (NCBI taxonomy): domain Bacteria; kingdom Bacillati; phylum Actinomycetota; class Actinomycetes; order Kitasatosporales; family Streptomycetaceae; genus Kitasatospora; species Kitasatospora sp. NPDC056800. Next base: position 23,836 of record NZ_JBHUAL010000126.1, read on the forward strand.
TCCCCGGAGGGGCCCGATGACCTCCCGCACCGGTTTCTTCGTCCTGTCCGGCGTGCTGCTGCTGGTCGCCCTGGTCTGCGTGGGCGAGGGCGTCCAGCTGATCGCCACCGGCAAGCCGCTCGGCATCGGCATCGGGGTCTGCGCCTTCGTGATCCCGGTGATCGGGGTCTGGTTCCTGCGCCAGACCGTCCGCTTCGGCCGGGACAGCGAGCGGCTGGCCCGCGAGCTGGAGGCCGAGGGCGGCCTGCCGGTGGACGAGCTGGAGCGCAGCAAGGGCGGGCGGATCGACCGGGCCTCGGCCGACGCGGTGTTCGCCCGCCGCCAGGCCGAGGCACAGGACGCGCCGGGCGACTGGCGGGTCTGGTTCCGCCTCGCCGTGGCCTACGCCGACGCCGGCGACACCCCGCGCGCCCGCAAGACCATGCAGCACGCCATCAAGCTGCACAGCACCGAACCCGCAAGGAGTAACGCGTGAGCGACGAACCGACGGCCCCCAGCTTCCGCAGCGACGTGACGGTGGAGCTGGTCCGCAGCGCCGCCGCCGACTCGGACGTCATCTGGGCGGCCCGGGTCTCGACCGCGGGCGAGCAGTCCCTGGAGGCCCTCCAGCAGGACCCGGAGAAGTCCAAGGGCCTGATCAACTTCCTGATGCGCGACCGGCACGGCACGCCCTTCGAGCACAACTCGATGACCTTCTTCATCAGCGCGCCGATCTTCGTGTTCCGGGAGTTCCACCGGCACCGCAGCGGCTGGTCGTACAACGAGGAGTCCGGCCGCTACCGCGAGCTCCAGCCGGTCTTCTACGTCCCGGGCGAGGAGCGCAAGCTGGTCCAGGAGGGCCGCCCCGGCAAGTACGAGTTCCACGAGGGCACGCCGGAGCAGCACCGGACCACGACCGCGGCCATGGAGGCCGCGTACGTCGAGTCCTACGCCCGCTACCAGGAGATGCTGGCCGCCGGGGTGGCCCGCGAGGTGGCCCGCGCGGTGCTGCCGGTGGGCCTGTTCTCCTCGATGTACGCGACCTGCAACTCGCGTTCGCTGATGCACTTCCTGTCGCTGCGCACCCGGCGGGAGAACTCGGCGGTGCCGTCCTTCCCGCAGCGCGAGATCGAGATGGTCGCCGAGCAGATGGAGGAGCAGTGGGCCCGGCTCATGCCGCTCACCCATGCGGCCTTCGAGAAGCACGGCCGGGTCGCCCCCTGACCTGGGACGACAGGCATACGGGCAGAGTGTCTGGCATGTCTGGATTGCGGCTTTTCTAGCCGCTCCCTACATTCGTGAACACGGATTCCGGTGCTGCCCGAACCCCCGAGCGGGCAGCACCGGAATCCCACGTCCGCGCCACCGACGCGCTGCACCTGTCCGAACACCGGACCGGCATGGGTACCGCCCCACCGCCTACGAGTAGCTTTGGACGCATGGCTCCGACCTCCACCCCCCAGACGCCGTTCGGCCGGGTCCTGACCGCCATGGTCACCCCGTTCACCGCCGACGGCGCGCTCGACCTCGACGGCGCCCAGCGCCTCGCCACGCACCTCGTGGACTCCGGCAACGACGGCCTCGTCGTCAACGGCACCACCGGTGAGTCCCCGACCACCAGCGACGCCGAGAAGGCCCAGCTGGTCCGCGCCGTGGTCGAGGCGGTCGGGGACCGCGCCCACGTGGTGGCCGGCGTCGGCACCAACGACACCCACCACAGCGTGGAGCTGGCCCGCCAGGCCGAGGCGGCCGGGGCGCACGGCCTGCTGGTCGTCACGCCGTACTACAACAAGCCCCCGCAGGAGGGCCTGTACCGGCACTTCACCGAGGTCGCCGACGCCACCGGCCTGCCGGTCATGGCGTACGACATCCCGGGCCGCAGCGGGGTCGCGCTGAGCCACGAGACGCTGGTCCGCCTCGGCGAGCACCCGCGGATCGTCGCCAACAAGGACGCCAAGGGCGACCTCGGCGCCGCGGCCTGGGCCATCGCCCGCGCCGACCTCGCCTGGTACTCCGGCGACGACATCCTCAACCTGCCGCTGCTGTCCGTCGGAGCCGTCGGCGTGGTCAGCGTCGTCGGGCACGTGGTGGCGGCGGACCTGCGGGCGATGGTCGAGGCCTTCCTGGCGGGCGATGTGGTCAAGGCCACGAGCATCCACCAGCGCCTGCTGCCGGTGTTCAGCGGTATGTTCCGCACCCAGGGCGTGATCCTCGCCAAGGCCGCGCTGGAACTCCAGGGCCTGCCCGCCGGCCCGCTGCGACTCCCGCTGGTCGGAGCGACGCCCGAGGAGATCGAGCGGTTGAAGCAGGATCTCGCCTCCGGCGGGGTACACCTTTAGCAGACACGGACGTGCGCGCCCCCGGCTCGCCGGACCTCCCCGGGTCCGCCGCTGGACCGGACCGTAGGCGCGAGAGCACAGACCCAGTAGGAAAACGACACTGAGTACGCGCGCCATATGTCTCCAGGGGGAGGACCCCGGACATATGGCGCGCGTCGTGAGGAGAGTCTTTTGAGCCACCCGCACCCCGAGCTCGGCGCGCCCCCGGCACTGAAGGAGGGCGCCCTCCGCATCACTCCGCTCGGCGGCCTCGGCGAGATCGGCCGCAACATGACGGTCCTCGAGTACGGCGACCGCATCCTGATCATCGACTGCGGCGTCCTCTTCCCCGAGGACGAGCAGCCCGGCGTGGACCTGATCCTCCCGGACTTCAGCTACATCCGGGACCGCCTCGACAAGGTCGACGGCATCGTCCTCACCCACGGGCACGAGGACCACATCGGCGCCGTCCCCTTCCTCCTGCGGGAGAACCCGGACATCCCGCTGATCGGCTCCAAGCTGACCCTCGCCCTGATCGAGGCCAAGCTCGCCGAACACCGCATCCGGCCGTACGTGCTGGAGGTCAAGGAGGGCGAGCGCGAGCGCATCGGCCCCTTCGACTGCGAGTTCATCGCCGTCAACCACTCCATCCCGGACGCCCTGGCGGTCGCGGTCCGCACCCCCGCCGGCATGGTCGTGGCCACCGGTGACTTCAAGATGGACCAGCTCCCGCTGGACGGTCGCCTGACCGACCTGCCGACCTTCGCCAAGCTGGCGGAGGAGGGCATGGACCTGCTGCTGGTGGACTCCACCAACGCCGAGGTCCCCGGCTTCATCCCGCACGAGCGGGACATCTCGGCGGCGCTGCGCAACGTCTTCGCGAACGCCGACAAGCGCATCATCGTGGCCTCCTTCGCGAGCCACGTGCACCGCATCCAGCAGGTGCTGGACGCCGCGCACGAGTACAAGCGCAAGGTCGCCTTCGTCGGCCGCTCGATGGTCCGCAACATGGGCATCGCCCGCGACCTCGGCTACCTGAAGGTCCCCGGCAACATGGTCGTGGACGTCAAGCAGCTGGACGACCTGCCGGACAAGGAGGTCGTGCTGATCTGCACCGGTTCGCAGGGCGAGCCGATGGCGGCGCTGTCCCGGATGGCCAACCGCGACCACCAGATCCGCATCGTCGAGGGCGACACCGTCGTCCTGGCCTCCTCGCTCATCCCGGGCAACGAGAACGCGGTCTACCGGGTGATCAACGGCCTGACCCGCTGGGGCGCCAAGGTCGTGCACAAGGGCAACGCCAAGGTGCACGTCTCCGGCCACGCCTCGGCCGGCGAGCTGCTCTACTTCTTCAACATCTGCAAGCCGCGCAACCTGATGCCGGTCCACGGCGAGTGGCGCCACCTGCGCGCGGCCGCCGAGCTGGGCATCGCCACCGGGGTGCCGCGCAACCGCGTGGTCATCGCGGAGGACGGCGTCTGCGTCGACCTGGAGAAGGGCGTCGCCCGGATCGTCGGCAAGGTGCAGGCCGGGTACGTCTACGTGGACGGCTCCTCGGTCGGCGACATCACCGAGGCCTCGCTCAAGGACCGCAAGATCCTCGGCGAGGAGGGCTTCATCTCGGTCTTCGTCGCGGTCGACTCGACCAACGGCAAGATCGTCGGCGGCCCGACCATCCAGGCCCGTGGCTCGGGCATCGACGACAACGCCTTCGGCCCGGTCGTCGCCAAGCTCCAGGAGGGCCTGGACCGCTCGGCGAGCGACGGCGTGCTGGAGCCCCGCCAGGTGCAGCAGCTGGTCCGCCGGACCATCGGCAAGTGGGTCGCGGACAACTACCGCCGCCGGCCGATGATCCTGCCGGTCGTCGTCGAGGTCTGAGGCTCGCTCAAGACCGGCTGAGGCCGGTTTGACGTGGGGCGACCCGGTGCGTAATGTTCTCCGGGTTGCCCCACGGGACGGCCCCTCGGAAACGGGCTCGAATTCGGATTCGAATTCGAGAACGACCGGGGAAAACGGACCGAAAGACTCTGATAGAGTTCGGGAGCGCCGAAAGGCGAAAGCAAATCGGATGAATGAAACTCCGGAAAACGGAGCGGAAAACATCTGATAAGCTGGAAACACGAAAGAACGAAGCCCGGAGGGTCCGCTGGAAGGCGGTCCGA
>NZ_JBHUAL010000127.1:0-28272 GCF_042789775.1 Kitasatospora sp. NPDC056800
TCTTCTCCACGGGAAGTCGACCGTATCGATTTCCTACGCACCCCTCACAGGTTCCTTGCCGCTTCGGCGGCGCCGAAGCGGCGCGAGCGTGGGGGTGGCCGAAGGCCTGGCGCTTCCCCACCTTCGCCGTCAGGGAGATGGGAATGCGGAAGGGCCCGCGCGCTCGGGTGGGTGAGCGGGCGGGCCCTTGCGGGGGTGCTGCGGTCAGCCGACGGAGGAGTAGGCGATGATGCCGCGGCGGAGGCCGTCGACGGCCTTGCGGGCGGTCTTGCGGAGTTCGACGTCCTCGCCGGCGGCGTCCTGGATCTGGCCCAGGACGTCGATCAGCTGCTTGGTCCAGCGGACGAAGTCGCCGGCCGGCATGTCGGCGTCGCGCAGGACCTGGTCGAGGTTGTGGCCGAGCGCCCAGCGGTAGGCGACCCAGGCGAAGCCCAGGTCGGGCTCGCGCTGGCCGACGCCCTCGGCGGTGTTGATCCGGTGCTGCTCCTCCAGGGCGTCGAGGTGGCCCCAGATCCGGACCATCTTGCCGAGCGCCTCCTTGGCCGCGCCCTCCGGCACCCGGGGGGCGCCGGCGTCGTCGGCCTGGCGGGCCTCGTACACCAGCGCCGAGGCGCAGGCGGCGAGTTCGGCGGCGGCCAGGCCGCTCCAGACGCCTTCGCGGATGCACTCGGAGGCGAGCAGGTCGAGTTCGCCGTAGAGCCGGCCGAGCCGCTTGCCGTCGTCGGTGACGGTGTCCCCGCTGAGGTAGCCGAGGTCGGTGAGCAGCCCGCAGACCCGGTCGAAGGTGCGGGCGATGGTGTGGGTGCGCGAGCGCATCCGGCGTTCCAGCAGTTCGGTGTCGCGGTGCAGCCGGTGGTAGCGCTCGGCCCAGCGGGCGTGGTCCTCGCGGTCGGAGCAGCCGTGGCAGGGGTGCTGGCGCAGTTCGGTGCGCAGCCGGGTGATCTCCGGGTCGTCGGCGGCGGCCGCGCGGCCGCGCCGGAACCGCTCGGGCTCCAGGTGGCCGGCCTTGGTGCGCAGCGCCGAGGCGAGGTCGCGCCGGGACTGCGGGCTGCGCGGGTTGAAGGACTTGGGGATGCGCAGCCGGTCGACGGCGACGACCGGGTGCGGGAAGTCGATCATGGCGAGCCGCTTGACCTGCCGCTCGGCGGTGAGCACCACCGGGCGCGGGCCGTCCTGGTAGTCGGGGTGGCGCGGGCCGCCCCGGCCGGAGCGGTTGACCGGCGGCAGGCCCGGGTCGAGGACCAGGGCGAGGCCGGCGAACTTGCCGGTGGGCACGTGGATGACGTCGCCCGGCTTGAGCTGCTCGATGGACTCGACGGCGGCCGCGCGGCGCTGGCTGCTGCCCTCGCGGGCCATCTCGTTCTCGCGGTCCTTGAGCTTGCGGCGCAGCTCCATGTACGCGTCGAAGTCGCCGAGGTGGCAGGTCATCGACTCGCGGTAGCCCTCCAGCCCCTCCTCGTTGCGCTGCACCTGGCGGGCGATGCCGACCACCGAGCGGTCCGCCTGGAACTGGGCGAAGGACGTCTCCAGCAGCTCGCGCGAACGGTGCCGGCCGAACTGGGAGACCAGGTTGACGGCCATGTTGTACGAGGGCCGGAACGAGGACTTCAGCGGGTAGGTGCGGGTGCCGGCCAGGCCGGCCAGCGCCTCCGGGTCGAGGCCGCGCTGCCACAGCACCACGGCGTGGCCCTCGACGTCGATGCCGCGCCGCCCGGCCCGGCCGGTGAGCTGGGTGTACTCGCCGGGGGTGATGTCGGCGTGGGTCTCGCCGTTCCACTTGACCAGCTTCTCCATGACCACCGAGCGGGCGGGCATGTTGATGCCGAGCGCCAGGGTCTCGGTCGCGAAGACGGCCTTGACCAGGCCCTTCACGAAGAGCTCCTCGACCACCTCCTTGAACCGGGGCAGCATCCCGGCGTGGTGGGCGGCGATGCCGCGCTCCAGCCCGTCCAGCCACTCGAAGTAGCCGAGGACGTGCAGGTCCTCGTCGGGGATGTCGGCGCAGCGCTCCTCGACGAACGCCCGGACGAGGGCGCGGTCGGAGTCCTTGTTGAGCCGCAGGCCGGAGCTGAGGCACTGCTGGACGGCGGCCTCGCAGCCGGCCCGGCTGAAGATGAAGGTGATCGCGGGCAGCAGGCCCTCGGCGTCGAGCCGGTCGATGACGTCCACCCGGCCCGGCGTCCAGACCCGGCCGGGACGGCCGTTGGGCATCGAGCGGCCCCGGCCGCGGCCGAAGCGGTCGCGCGGGTTGCGGTCGAGTTCGGAGCGGGCGAGCCGGACCAGTTCGGGGTTGACGGCCTTGCCGGGGTTCTTCAGGCTGTGCTTGGGGCGGCCGTCCCGGTCCGGGTCGGCGAACAGGTCGTACATCCGGTTGCCGGCCATCACGTGCTGCCACAGCGGCACGGGGCGGGTCTCGGAGACGATCACCTTGGTGCCGCCGCGCACGGTGTCCAGCCAGTCGCCGAACTCCTCGGCGTTGGAGACGGTCGCGGAGAGCGAGACGAGGGTGACCGACTCGGGGAGGTGGATGATGACCTCCTCCCAGACGGCGCCGCGGAAGCGGTCGGCGAGGTAGTGCACCTCGTCCATCACGACGTAGCCGAGGCCGTCGAGGGTGCTGGAGCCCGCGTAGAGCATGTTGCGCAGCACCTCGGTGGTCATGACCACCACGGGTGCGTCGCCGTTGACGGTGTTGTCGCCGGTGAGCAGGCCGACCTTGGCGGCGCCGTAGCGCTTGACCAGGTCGCCGTACTTCTGGTTGGAGAGCGCCTTGATCGGCGTGGTGTAGAAGCACTTCCGGCCCGCGGCCAGGGCCAGGTGCACGGCGAACTCGCCGACGATCGTCTTCCCGGAGCCGGTGGGGGCGGCGACGAGGACGCCGGAGCCGGCCTCCAGCGTCTCGCAGGCCTCCAGCTGGAAGTCGTCCAGCGGGAAGTCGTACAGCTGCTGGAAGCCGTACAGGGCGGTGGCCTGCTCCTGCGCCCGGCGACGGCTGGCCGCGTACGCCTCGGCGGGGCTGAGCTCCTGGTCGTCCTGGGGCTCTGGATCGGGGGTGTTCATCGCCGTCCGGGTGTGATTGGTGTGATCTCGCATCTCAGCGAGAGGTTACCCGGGTGGACTGACATCGATAGCACCGTTTTTCCGTGCGACGGATTCACTCCCTCGGCACACTCCCGGGATCAGTTCCCTCTCAGATCCATAGTTGCAAATGTCTTCAAGTGATCGGGACGGAGTCAGACCCGATCGTCTCCGGTCATTCCTGGTGGAGGCCGGTGACGGCTCCCTACCGTCGTCGTCCCAGCCACCACGACACGGGAGGACCGCCACGATGGCGAACCTGGAGACGTCCCTCAAGGAGTCCATGGCGATCGAGGGCGCGATCGGCGTCGCCCTGGTCGACTGCGGCAGCGGCATGGCCCTCGGCACCCTGGGGGACGGCGCCGAGCTGGACCTGAACGTCGCCGCGGCGGGCAACACCGACGTGGTCCGCGCCAAGATGCGCACGATGGAGATGCTCAACCTGCACGACGTCGAGATCGAGGACATCCTGACCACGCTGACCCACCAGTACCACCTGATCCGGCCGCTCACGGCGCCCGGCGCACGCGGACTCTTCCTCTTCCTCGCGCTCCACCGCAGCCGCTCCAACCTGGCGATGGCCCGCCACCGGCTCACCCAGATCGCACTCGCGCTGGAGGTCTGACCCCGGGCCGACCCAGGAGAGCCCGGACCGACCCGGGGAAGCCCGGGAAAGACCGGACCGGCCCGGGGAGGACCGCCGTGCCTAGCCCTTCAGCAGCTCCGCCAGCCCGTCCGCCAGCCGCTCGTACTCCTCCGGCCGGTTGTACAGCTGCGCGCTGACCCGCAGCACCCCGCCGCCGGCCCAGGGGCGGACGGCGATCCGGGTGCCGAACCGGTGCCACACCTCGGCCATCAGCGCCTTCACCTGCGGCTCGGTCTCGCCGTACCCGGCCGGCAGCCGGACGGTGCGCATCCACACCCCGGGCGTCGCGGGCAGCGGCGCCAGGCCGGCCCGCTCGGTCAGCGCATGGCGGCCGTACGCGGCGAGGGCGGTGTTGTGGGCGGCCACCGCCGGGTGACCGAGGCCGCGCAGCAGCTCGAAGCCGGCCGGGGCGGCCAGCCAGGGCGTGTAGTCGCAGGTGCCGCGCCACTCGACGTTGCCCGGGAAGCCCTTGTCGTGCTCCCAGGACAGTGCCAGCGGGCGCACCCGGCCGGTCCACTCGGGGCGGACGGCGAGCACCCCGGTGGCGCGCGGGGCGAAGGCCCACTTGTGCAGGTTGCCGAACCAGAAGTCGGCGTTCGGGTCGATCGGGGCGGGCAGCATGCCGGGGGCGTGGGCGCCGTCCACCACGGTGGTCACGCCGCGGGCGCGCAGGTCGGCGAGCAGGGCCGGGCCGGCGACCAGGCGGGCGGTGGGCGAGGTCAGCTGGTCCAGGACGGCGACGGTGGTGCGGCCGTCCACGGCGGCGAGCACCGCCTCCCGGACGGCCTGCTCGTCGGGGGCGTCCAGCGGGACGGGGGCCACCACGAGTTCGGCGCCGGTCTCGGCGGCCTTGCGGGCGGCGGCCTGGGTCACCGCGCCGTAGCCGTGGTCGGTGACCAGGATCCGGTCGCCGGGCGCGAACGGGATGCTGTCGAGGGCGATCGCGACCGCCTCGGTGACGTTGGAGACGAGCGCGAGCCGGTCCGGGTCGGCGTCGAGTTCGGCGGCGATCAGGGCGCGGGCGGCGGCGATCCGGGCCGGGAGGTCGGCGAAGAAGCCGTCCGGGTCCTGCTCGTGCTCGGTGCGCAGCCGGTCCTGCGCCCGCTGGACGGGGACGGGCACGGCGCCGAAGGAGCCGTGGTTCAGGTGCGCGGTCCGCGGCGACACGCTGAACAGCCCGTCGGCGGCGGGCAGTGGCGCCGGGGGTTCGACGGTCCGCAGGTCCTCGATCACGGTTTCCTCCGCTCACTGGCGCACACTGGTGTGTGACATTTCACATGACAGACTACTGGTCGGGACACGCACCGCGCGACCACCATCGGGCCGTGACCATCACCGACGCCTTCCTTGCCCTCAGCGCCCGTACCGGTCGGTTCACCTTCGGCGCGCCGCGTGCGTACACCTTCGCCGAGGACGGTACCCGGCTGCTGCTCCTCCGCTCCAGCGGTCCGGAGGATCCGGTCGACCGCCTCCACCTGCTCGACACCGCCACCGGCGAGGAGCGGCTGGTCGCCGACCCGGCCGCGCTGCTGCCCGGCCGCACCGGCCGACGCGACGACCTGCCCGTCGTCGAGCGCCGGCTGCGCGAGCGCAGCCGGCTGGTCGCCGCCGGGATCGGCACGTACGCCGCCACCGCCGACCTCGCCACCGCCGTCTTCACCCTGGACGGCCGGCTGTTCCGCACCGACACCACCGCCGGCACCAGCGACGAACTCCCGGTCGCCGGGCCCGCGTTCGACCCCCGGCCGGACGCCACCGGACAGCGCGTCGCCTACGTCGCCGAGGACGCCCTGTACGTCACCCCCGGCCTCGAACCGCTCTCCCCCGCCGACGGCGCCCGCTGGGGCGTCGCCGAGTTCGCCGCCGCCGAGGAGCTCGGCCGCCACCGGGGCCACTGGTGGCGCCCGGACGGCGGCGCGCTGCTGGCCGCCCGGGTCGACGAATCCGCCGTCCCCCGACGGTACTTCGCCGACCCGGCGCACCCCGGCGAGGCCCCCGAGGACTTCGCCTACCCGCAGGCCGGCGGCCCCAACGCGGACGTCCAGCTCTGGGTGCTCGGCCTCGACGGCACCCGGGTCCGACTGCGCTGGGACACCGAGGAGTTCCCGTACCTCTGCGCCGCCTCCTGGGCCTCCACCGAGGAGGTGCTGCTCACCGTCGCCGACCGCCTGCAGCAGAACGTGCTGCTGCTGAGCGCCGACCCGGCCACCGGTGACACCGCCGAACTCTCCCGCACCACCGACGAGTTCTGGGTGGACGACCTGCCCGGCACCCCCGCCCGGCTGGCCGACGGCCGGCTGCTCACCGTCCACGACACCCCGCAGGCCCGCGGCCTCGCGCTGGACGGCAAGCCGCTGGACACCACCGGCCTGCAGATCCGCCGGGTCGTCGGCCGGCTGCACGGCCGGCTGCTCTGCGAGACCGGCGAGGGCGACCCGTTCGACCAGTACGTCCACCTGGTCGACCCGGACGGCGGCGCACCCGAGCCGCTCGCCTCCGGCCCCGGCCTGCACTCGGCGCTCGCCGCCGCCGACACCCTGCTGCTCACCTCGGCCACCGCCGACGGCTTCCGGCGCGTCATCAGCCGCGACGGCCACGAGCTGGCGCTCACCGACCTCAGCGAGCCGCTGCCCCACCGGGTGGAGCCGCGGCTCGCCCGGGTCACCGAACGCGCCCTGCCCAGCGCCGTGGTGTACCCGCGCGGCCACGTCCCCGGCACCCGGCTGCCCGTCCTGCTGGACGTCTACGGCGGGCCCGGCTACCAGGCGGTGGCCGCCGAGCCGCGCCGCTGGCAGCTCAAGCAGTGGTGGGCCGACCAGGGCTTCGCGGTGGTCACCGTCGACAACGGCGGCACCCCGTTCGTCTCCCCGGACTTCTCCCGCACCATCTTCCGGCGGATGTCCCAGGTGGCGCTGGACGACCAGGTCGACGCGCTGCACGCGCTCGCCGAGCGGCACCCGGACCTCGACCTCGGCCGGGTCGGCGTGCGCGGCTGGTCGTACGGCGGCTACTTCGCGGCGCTCGCCGTGCTGCGCCGCCCGGACGTCTTCCACGCCGCCTGCGCGGGCGCCCCGCCCACCGACTTCCGGCTCTACGACACCGCGTACACCGAGCGCTACCTCGGCCTGCCGCAGGAGAACCCGGAGGGCTACGCCGACGACTGCCTGCTCCCCGACGCGCCCGGCCTGAGCAGGCCGCTGCTGCTGATCCACGGGCTGGCCGACGACAACGTCCACCCCTCGCACACCCTGCTGCTCTCCCAGGCGCTCACCCGGGCCGGCCGCCCGCACAACGTGCTGCCGCTGCCCGGCGCCACCCACATGACCCCGGGCGGGCTGCTGGAGCAGCTGGCCCAGGCCGAACTCGCCTTCCTGCGGGCCTCCTTGGGCTGATCCGCAGCAGCGTCGGGGCCGCCGGGTGACGGCCCGGCAGTCGAAGGGCGTCGCACCCCCGGGTGCGGCGCCCTTCCGCTTGCCGCACACCTCTTTCACGTAACCCGTGACATGTGAAATATTACCTGCGCTTCACCTACCGATGACCGAGGCACCCCCATCCCCCGGAAAGGACCGGTCAGTTGCGCAGACTGTCCGCGGCCCTCGCCGCCGCACTCACCACGAGTGCGATAGCGGCCACCCTGCTGGGCACCCCCGCCCAGGCCGCACCCCCGACCCCCATCGCCCTCGCCGCCGCGTCCGCCGACGCCCAACAGGGCGCCGAGGCCCCGCCGGCCCCGCTCGCCCCCCAGGAGCGCGAGCGCCAGGCGCTGCGCGGCAAGGCCCTGGAGCAGCTCAACAAGGGCACCGTCGCCAAGGCCGCCGGCAAGCGGGCCCCGGCGAAGGTGAAGGTCGGCAACGACTACGTCCAGCTCGCGCACCAGCGCACGGACAAGGTCTTCGTGATCCTCGCCCAGTTCGGCGACCAGGTCGACAACACCACCCAGTGGAACGGCCAGCCCCGCTACGGCGGCACCCCCGGCCCGGCCCACAACCAGATCCCCAAGCCGGGCAAGGACGACAACCACACCCTGTGGTCACAGGACTTCGACCGCGGCTACTACCAGAAGATGTTCTTCGACGACACGCCCGGCGCGGTGTCGATGCGCAACTACTACCGCACCCAGTCCTCCGGCCGGTACGACGTCGAGGGCACCGTCAGCGACTGGGTCACCGTCCCGTACAACGAGGCCCGCTACGGCAGCAACAAGGGCCCGCAGGGCTCCGGCGCCTGGACCCAGGGCCAGGAGTTCATCCGGGACGCCGTGAAGGCCTGGTACGACGGCGAGGTCGCCAAGGGCCGCTCCGCCGCCGACATCAAGGCGCAGCTCGCCCAGTACGACGTCTACGACCGCTACGACCACGACAAGAACGGCGAGTTCGCCCAGCCGGACGGCTACCTGGACAACGTCGTCGTGGTGCACGCGGGCGTGGACGAGACCTGGGGCGGCGGCGCCCAGGGCGCCGACGCGCTGTGGGCGCACCGCAGTTGGACCTTCCCGGACGCGACCGGGCAGACCGGCCCGGAGGGCAACAAGATCGGCGGCGCCCCCGTCGGCGACACCGGCCTGTACGTCTACGACTACGTCCAGGCGGGCGAGAACAGCGGCGTCGGCCTGTTCGCCCACGAGTTCGGCCACAACCTCGGCCTGCCCGACCTGTACCCCACCAACGGCGGTGACAACAGCGTCAACTTCTGGTCGCTGATGTCCTCCGGCTCCTACCTGGGCAAGGGTCCGAACACCACCGGCGGCTACCCCGGTGACCTCGACGCCTGGAGCAAGCTGCAGTTCGGCTGGCTCGACTACGACGAGGCGCAGGCCGCCACCCGCTCCACCCACGCGCTCGGGGTGAGCAGCTACAACACCGACCAGGCCCAGGCCGTCCTGGTCCACCTGCCGGACGGCACCACCCGCACCGACCTCGCCGACCCGTACGAGGGCGGCCGGCAGTGGTGGAGCGACACCGGCGACAACCTCGACAACTCCCTGGCCCGGGACGTCGACCTGCGCACCGCCGCCGGCCCGGCCGCCCTGGACGCGGCGGTCTGGTACGACACCGAGCAGGACTACGACTTCCTGACCGTCGAGGCCTCCACCGACCAGGGCAAGCACTGGACCTCCCTCGGCGGCACCGTGGACGGCGCCCCGATCGGCAACACCAGCGCCAACACCCCCGGCCTGAGCGGCAGTTCCGGCAGCTACAAGCAGCTGCACATCCCGCTGGACGGCTACCTCGGCCAGCAGGTCCGGCTGCGCTTCCACGTCACCTCGGACGGCAACACCCACGGCCGGGGCGTGCTGGTGGACGCCGTCAAGGCCACCGCCGGCGCCGCCGTGCTGTTCGCCGACGGCGCCGAGAACGGCGCGAACGGCTGGACGGCCGGCGGCTTCACGGTCATCGACGGCCGCACCGCCGTCAAGCAGCACCCGCGCGCGTACCTCGCCGAGAACCGCCGCTACACCGGCTACGGCGAGTTCCTGAAGACCGGCCCGTACAACTTCGGCTACAGCGGCGTCGCGGGCAAGGCCAACGTGGTGGACAACTACCCGTACCAGGAGGGCGTCCTGATCTGGCTGTGGGACACCTCGTACGGTGACAACAACACCAAGGACCACCCCGGCGGCGGGCTGATCCTGCCGATCGACGCCCGTCCGGCGCCGATCCGCTTCGCCGACGGGACGCTGGTCAACGGGCGGGCGCAGACCTACGACGCGACCTTCTCGCTCAAGCCGACCACGGCGTTCACCCTGCACAAGGGCGGCGTGGCGGTGCGCATCCCGTCGAAGCCGGCCGTCCCGGTCTTCAACGACCGCACCGGGGTGTACGGCGACCCGGCCACGCCGCAGCTGACGGTGAAGGTCCCGGACACCAACACGAAGATCGAGGTCGTCCGGGAGTCCCAGGGCGGCAGGATCACCACCGTCCGGGTGGGCCCGGCCTCCTGACCGGTACGTGAAGGGCCCCGGATCCCCCCGACGAAGAGGGATCCGGGGCCTGCTCATGCGCCCGAGGCCGGCCGGGCACCCGGGGTCAGCGCCCCAGGCTGCGCGCGGTGCGCGCGGCGGTGACCACCCCCAGGACGGTGATCGCGGCGATCCCGAAGGTCATGTACCGGGCCGAGTCGACCGGGCTGTCCCCGCCCAGGTTGACCAGGGTGCCGGCCAGCGCCGAGGTCACCGAGAAGGCGATCAGCTGGGTGGTGTTGATCGCCGCGGCCGCCTTTCCGCCCTCGGCCGGGTCGCTGCTGCTGCGCATCGCGGCCACGCTCAGGTGCGGGAAGGCCAGGCCTATCCCGGTGCCGGCGGCGAACAGCGCCACCGCCCAGAGCAGCACCCGGAGCCCGGAGGCGTGCCCGGTCTGCGACAGCCCGTACGCCAGCAGGCCGCCGACCAGCACCAACGGGGCGACCCGGATCGCCAGGGCCCGGCCGCGGGCCGACTCGATGCCGACGCTGAACAGCTGGGCGGCGGTCCAGCCGGCCGAGGTGGCGGCGCCGAGGAAGCCGGCCACCAGCGGGCCGAGGCCGCCCAGCTGCTGGCCGAACAGCGGGATGAAGTTCTCCGTCACCACGCCCGCGCAGAGCACCGCGACGGTCAGGTAGAGCCACTTCAGGGGGTTGCCGGGCCGGTAGGTCTGCCGCGGCAGCACCGTCGCCGCCGAGCGCCGCTCGACCGCCGCGAAGCCCACCAGCAGCGCCAGTCCGGCGAGCAGGCAGAGCGCCGTCGGCCAACCGGACGGCACGGTCGAGCTGACGCTGAAGACGGCCGCCGCCAGGGTGAGCAGCAGCAGCGAGGGCAGCGGCACCGGGCCGCCGCCCCGACCCGTACCGGAGCGCCCGGGCAGCACCCGGCGGGCCAGCACCGCCAGCACCAGCGCGGCGGCCAGCAGCAGGACGTACGCCCCGCGCCAGGCGCCGAGCTGGGCGAAGAGCCCGCCCAGCGACGGCCCGACCAGGGTGCCGACGCCCCACATCGCGGAGACCAGTCCGGCCGCGCGGGTCCACAGCCGCTCGGGCAGGGCGCTACGGATCACCGCGTAGCCGAGCCCGGCCACCAGCCCGCCGCCGAGGCCCTGCACCACCCGGCCGAGGATCAGCGCCGCCATCGACGGGCTGAGCGCGTTGACCACGGCGCCGGCGCCGAAGACCAGGAAGCCCAGGACGTAGGCCCGGGCGGCGCCGAGGCGCTCCAGCAGCCGGCTGACCAGCATCGAGGCGATCACGGCGGCCATCAGGAAGCCGGTGGCCACCCACGCGTAGTACCGCTCGCCGCCGATGTCGGCGACGATCGAGGGCATCAGCGCGGCGGTGAAGTAGAGGTTCATCGCGTACAGCGCGACGCCGCCGGCCAGGATCGAGGCGGGGGCGGCGTACCGGCGGGAGAAGAGTTCGCGCCACCCGGCGGCGGCCCCGGCGGACTGCGACTCCGGTGCGTAACTGCCCTGCTCAGCAGGGGAGGTGTCGGTCACTACGGCAGATGATTCGGTCACGTCCGGTACGCTAGGACTTCAAGGGAACTTGAAGTCAAGGAAGCCGAAGGAACCGAGGAGTCGCCATGACCACCGCGCCGGTCGACCTGCTGAGCGTCGGGGAGGTGGCCCGGCGGGCCGGGATCGCCACCTCGGCGGTGCGCTTCTACGAGGACCAGGGGCTGATCTCCTCCGAGCGCACGGCCGGCAACCAGCGGCGCTACCGGCGGCACGTGCTGCGCCGGATCTCGCTCATCCTGGTCGCCAAGCGGCTCGGCATCCCGCTCTCCGAGGTCGCCGAGGTCTTCACCGGCCTGCCCGAGGACCGGATGCCCGGCAAGCACGACTGGGAGCGCATCTCCCGGCGCTGGGCCGAGCAGCTGCGCGCCCGCCGGGCCGAGCTGGAGCGGCTGGAGGACGAGCTGACCGGCTGCATCGGCTGCGGCTGCGTGTCGCTGCGCCGCTGCCGGGTGCTCAACCCGGGGGACGAGCTGGCCGCCGAGGGGCCGGGCCCCCGCCGGCTGCTGCCGGAGGAGGGCCTGCTGCCCGTCGAGGAGTGAGACGCCGTCGATGAGTGAGGCGCCGCCGACGCGTGGGACGCCGTCGACGCGTGGGCGGGGAAGGGGTTGGAACCCGGCCGGACGCGGCCCTCGCAGGGTTCCCCGCCGCGTCCGACCGGGGGCTTGTGCGGCTCAGACCTCCGGGAAGTGGCAGGCCGCCTGCCGCTCGCCGGGCCCGGCGATCCGCAGCAGCGGCCGCTCGGTCCGGCACAGGTCCTGGGCCTTCGGGCAGCGCGGGTGGAAGGTGCAGCCGGGCGGCGGGTCGGCCGGGCTCGGCGGGTCGCCGAGCAGCACGATCCGCTCCCGGGTGCGCTCCGCCTCCGGGTCGGGCAGCGGGACGGCGGACAGCAGCGCCCTGGTGTACGGGTGCGCGGGGCTGCCGTACACCTCGGCCTTGTCGCCGATCTCCACGATCCGGCCCAGGTACATCACCGCGACCCGGTCGCAGACCCGCTTGACCACCGAGAGGTCGTGCGCGATGAACACGTACGCCAGCCCGAGCTCCTGCTGGAGCCGCTCCATCAGGTTGACCACCTGGGCCTGGATGGAGACGTCCAGCGCGGAGACCGGCTCGTCGGCGATCACCAGCCGCGGCGAGGTGGCCAGCGAGCGGGCGATGCCGATGCGCTGGGCCTGGCCGCCGGAGAACTCGTGCGGGTAGCGGTCCAGGTGCTCGGGGATCAGCCCGACCAGCTCCATCAGCTCGGCGGCCCGCTTGCGCGCGGCCGCCGCGCTCTCGCCCTGGACGAGCAGCGGCTCGGAGATGATCCGGGCCACCGTCTGCCGGGGGTTGAGCGAAGAGTACGGGTCCTGGAAGACCATCTGGAGGTCGCGCCGGTGCGGCCGCAGCCGGGCCTGGGAGAGCCCGCCGATCTCGGTGCCGTCGAAGGTGACGGTGCCCGAGGTCGGGTCGAGCAGCCGGACGATCATCCGCCCGGTGGTGGACTTGCCGCAGCCGGACTCGCCGACCAGGCCGAGCGTCTCGCCCGCCCCGACGTCGAAGCTCACCCCGTCCACCGCCCGGACCGGCGCACCGGGGCGCCCGGTGCGGCTCCGCCGGCCGGGGAAGGTCTTCACCAGGTCCCGTACGGACAGCAGCGGTCCGGCCGCGTCCTTCGTCGACGGTGTGGTCATCACAGCACCCCTTCCGGCACCAGCGGCAGGTGGCAGGCGGCCTGGTGGCCGGGGGCGAGCCGGTCGAGCACGGGGCGCTCGGCCAGGCAGCGGGAGTGCTCCTCGGCGGACGCCGCGGTGGTGCGGGCGCAGCGCGGGGCGAAGGAGCAGCCGGGGGCGGGGGCGATCAGCGACGGCGGGCTGCCGGGGATGGCCCGCAGCGGGGCGTCGTCGGTGTCGTCCAGGCGCGGCAGCGAGTCCAGCAGGCCGCGCGTGTACGGGTGCGCGGGCTGCGCGAACAGCCGGTCCACCGGGGCCTGTTCGGCGGCCCGGCCGCCGTACATGACCAGCACCTCGTGGGCGACCCGGGCGACCACGCCGAGGTCGTGGGTGATCATCACGACGCCGAGGCCGCGCTCCTGCTGGATCCGGGCGATCAGGTCGAGGATCTGCGCCTGGACGGTGACGTCGAGCGCCGTGGTGGGCTCGTCGGCGATCAGCAGCTCGGGCTCGCAGGCGAGCGCCATGGCGATCATGACGCGCTGGCGCATGCCGCCGGAGAACTGGTGCGGGTACTCGTCGACCCGGCGGGCCGGCTCCGGGATGCCGACCTCGGCCAGCAT
The DNA here is from genome assembly GCF_042789775.1 of Kitasatospora sp. NPDC056800. Taxonomy (NCBI): domain Bacteria; kingdom Bacillati; phylum Actinomycetota; class Actinomycetes; order Kitasatosporales; family Streptomycetaceae; genus Kitasatospora; species Kitasatospora sp. NPDC056800. The sequence continues at coordinate 13,484 of NZ_JBHUAL010000127.1, forward strand.
CTCCACCGCCTTGGCCCGCCCGGCCTTGCGGTTGGCCTTGAAGTGCACCCGGTAGTGCTCGGCGATCTGCTCCCCGACGGTGTAGAAGGGGTGCAGGCTGGACAGCGGGTCCTGGAAGATCATCGCGATCCGGCGGCCCCGGACGGTGCCCAGCTCCCGCTCCCCGAGCCCGTTCAGCTCCTGCCCGTTCAGCCGGATCGAGCCGGTGACGGCGGCGCCGCGGTGCAGGCCCATGACGGCGAGCGAGGTGACGGACTTCCCGCTGCCCGACTCGCCGACCAGCCCGAGGGTGCGACCGGCCTCGACGGCGAAGGAGATCCCGTCGACCGCGCGGACGGTGCCGCGCGGGGTGTCGAAGGCGACCTTGAGGTCCTCGACCTCCAACAGCCTGGTCATCAGTACCTCACTCTCGGGTCGACGAACGCGTAGAGCAGGTCGACCAGCAGGTTCGCCGCGACGATGAAGAAGGCCGCGAGCAGGGTGACGCCGAGGATCACGGGCTGGTCGGAACGGGCCAGCCCGTCGTAGAACAGCCGGCCGACGCCGGGCAGACCGAAGATCGACTCGGTGATGACCGCGCCGGCCAGCAGGCCGCCGAGGTCCATGCCGAAGATGGTCAGGATCGGCGTCATCCCGGAGCGCAGCCCGTGCTTGACGGTGACCGTCCGCGGCGGCAGGCCCTTGGCCCGGGCGGTGCGGATGTACGGCTCGGCCATCGCCTCGATCATCGAGTTGCGGCTCTGCCGGGCGTACATGGCCGCGTACAGCAGGGCCAGCGCGATCCACGGCAGCAGCAGGTTGGAGCCCCATTCGAAGGGGTTCTCGGTGAACTTGTGGTACGAGGGGTAGGGCAGCACGCCGGCCGTCCTGACCAGGCCCCAGATCAGCATGATCGAGGTGAAGTAGACCGGCAGCGAGGCGGTGCCGACGGACAGCACCATCAGGGTCTTGTCGATCGGCCTGCCCTTGCGCAGCGCCGAGGTGACGCCCGCGCCGAGGCCGAGGACCAGCCAGAGCACGGCCGCGCCGAGGGCCAGCGAGATGGAGACCGGCAGCCGGTCGGTGAGCAGGTCCCAGACCGGCAGCCCGTACTCGTAGGAGTAGCCGAGGCAGGGGAAGCCGCAGTGCACCGCGCTGGGGCCGGAGCCGTAGTCGCGGCCGGCGAAGATGCCGCCGAGGTAGGCGAGGAACTGGTCCCAGACCGGCTTGTCCAGGCCCATCGCCGACTTGACGTCGGCGAGCCGCTCGGGGCTGCAGGTCTTGCCGCAGGCGGCCGCTGCCGGGTCGTTGGGCAGCAGGTAGAAGATGGTGAAGGTGATGGCGCAGATGGCGAGCAGGATGCCCGCCACGCCGAGCAGCCGGCGGCCGAGGTAGAGGATCACGACCGGCCTCCCCGGGGGTCGAGGATGTCACGCAGCGCGTCGCCGAGCAGGGTGAAGGCGAGCACGGCGACGAACAGGAAGGCGGTCGGGATCAGGAAGTAGGTCGGGTCGGTCTCGTAGTGCACGATGCTCTCGGCGATCATCTGGCCCCAGGACGCGGTCGGCGGGCGGACGCCCACGCCGAGGTAGCTGAGCGCGGCCTCGGTGGCGATCATGCCGGGGACGAGCAGGGTGGTGTAGGCGATGATCGGGCCGGAGACGTTCGGCAGGATCTCGCGGGTGAGGATGCGCCAGGAGCGCGCCCCGCCGACCTTGGCGGCCTCGACGTACTCGCGGTGCTTGAGCGAGAGGGTCTGGCCGCGCACCACCCGGGCGATGCCGGGCCAGGTGAACAGCCCGATCACCAGGGTGATCAGCAGGATCCGGTTGACGTCCTTGGCCACCGACATCATCGCGATCATGAAGATCAGCGAGGGGAAGGACATCGTGAGGTCCATCAGCCGGGACAGCAGGGTGTCGACGCGCCCGCCGAAGTAGCCCGCCGCGATGCCGGCCAGGGTGCCGGCGATCACGACCACGGCGGTCGCGGTGAACGCGATCAGCAGGGACACCTGACCGCCGTGCAGCACCCGGGCGAACAGGTCGCGGCCGCTGCCCGGCTCGACGCCCAGCCAGTGCCGGGCGCTGATGCCGCCGAAGTCGCCCCGGGGCACGCCGCCCAGGTACGGGTCGACGGCGCGCTTGTCGAACTCCTCCGGGGTCCAGCCGCCGAGGGCGCTGAGCGGTCCGGCCAGCGCGGTGATCAGGATCAGCACGCCGACGGTGATCAGCCCGAACCGGGCCGAGCCCTTGGCCCACAGCTGGTCCCAGACCAGCCGCCAGGGCCCGCGCCCGGCACTCTTCTTGGCGCCCCCCGCCGTGGCGTCGGCCACGGCGGCGGGCTCAGTGGTGGTACTCATCGCTGCCGGCCCCTCACTTGCCCTTGGCGGGGTCCTTGAGGCCGATGGCACCCAGGTCGAGCATCCCGGCGTAGCCCTGGTTGCCGAAGGCGCCGGCCACGTTGGTGCCGACCAGCAGAGGGCGGCGCTGCCAGATCAGCGGGACGGCCGGGGCCTTCTTCGCCAGGTCCTGGTCCAGCTGCTGCCAGGCCTTGTTGGCCTCGTTGACGTCCGTCATGGCCGCGATCTGGTCCATCCGGTCCATCGTGGCCTGGTCCTTGAACTGGCTCAGGTTGCCCTGGTTGCCCTTCTCCTTGATGGTGCGGCCGTCGAACTGGAACGGCAGGAAGGTCGCACCGGAGGGGTAGTCGGGGCACCAGCCGCTGATGGTCAGGTCGGGGGCGTTCTTGATGTCGCCGACGGTGTCCTGGAAGGCGGACGGGTCGGTGGTGTTGATGGTGACCTGGACGCCGGCCTTGGACAGCGACTGCTGGATCGCCTCGGCACGGCTCTTGTCGCCGAGCGAGACGGTGAGCGAGACCTTGAGGTCGCTCTTGCCCGCCTCCTGGAGCAGCTTCTTGGCCTTCTCCGGGTCGCCGGCCGCCGGGACCTTCAGCGGGTCGGACTTGACGCCGCCGGTCAGCGAGGGCGGCAGGTAGGAGGTCGCCACGTCGGCCATCGCCGGGCCGCCGAAGGCCGTCACCTGCCCCTCGCGGTCGACCGCCCACATCATCGCCTCGCGCACCTTCGGGTCGTCGAAGGGGGCCTTGGAGGTGTTCATGTACAGCATGTCGGTACAGCCGGTGACCTCGGCGGCCATGCGGGACTTGACGTCCGGCTTGGGCAGCACCTTGGCGACGGTCTCGTGCGCCATCCACGGCATGTTGATCGCGTTGGCGTCGGCGCCGTCGCTGGCGATGATCCGGTCGTCGGCCTGGCCGCCCTTGATGCCCTCGGTGACCACGACCTTGTCCGGGTAGGCCTTGCGGACGGTGTCGGTGGCCGGGTCCCAGTTGGTGTTGCGGACCAGCACCAGCTGCTTGCCGCGGTCGTAGGTCTCGATCTTGTACGGGCCGGAGGAGAACGGCCGGGCGTCGTACTGGGTGCCCTTCTCCTGGGACTGCGGCACCGGGGAGAAGGTCGGCAGCGAGACGGTGGAGGAGAACTCGGCGACCGGGCGCTTCAGGTGGAAGACGATCGTCTTGTCGTCCGGGGTCTCGATGCTCGCCAGGTGCTCGCCGTTCAGCGGACCCTTGTAGTTCTCGCCGCCGGCCAGGTACTGGATCGCGTAGTCGGGGCCGCCGGTGAGGTCCGGGGAGAAGGACCGCTCGACGTTGTACTTGATGTCGGCGGCCTTGATCGGCGAGCCGTCCTCGTACTTGAGGCCGTCCTTGAGGGTGAAGGTCCACACCTTGCCGCCGTCGGAGGACTTGCCGAGGTCGGTGGCGAGGTCCGGGACGATCTCGCTGCCCGCCGCGCCCGGCTCGGCCTTGAAGGTGGTCAGGGTGCGGTAGATCAGCCGGGTGCCGAAGTCCATGTGCGGCACCACCCAGCTGCGGGCCGGGTCGAGGTGGGCGAAGTCCTGGTTGGTCAGGACGGTGAGGGTGCCGCCCTTGGCAGGGGTGCCGCCGATGACCGAGCCGGACGCGGCGCCCGGGCCCTTGCCGTCGGAGGGGGCGGCGTCGCTGCCGCCGTCACTCTTGTCGTTGGAGCAGGCCCCGAGGCCGAGGGTGAGGGTCGCCGCGAGGGCCGCCGCGAGGGCGGCGTGGGTGCGCCTGGTCATGTTGCAACTCCGCTGTGGGGGGCCCGATCCGCCGGATCTGGCCGCTGCGCTGTGTGACCCGTAACATAGTAATGTGAAATTGCACTGCACAAGAGGTGACGGCTCCCGTTACCGAGCTGTGTCCGTGCCAGCATCTCCCCCGCCCCGCCAAGGAGTTCACCGGTGACCCTTCCCCCGACCGGCCTCAACACCGGGAGCCACGACCTCCCGGTCTCCCCCGCCCTCGCCTCCTTCATGGCCACCAGCTGGGCCGCCACCCCGCTCCCCGCCGACCGGCGCGTCCCCGGCCACGACCGCTTCCCCGGCCGCCGCGCCCGGCTCTCCGCCGCCTTCCCCGGCGAACGGCTGATCGTCCCGGCCGGCCGGCTCAAGGTCCGCTGCAACGACCTCGACTACCGCTTCCGCCCGCACAGCGCGTACGTCTGGCTCACCGGCCTCACCGGCGAGGACCAGGCCGACCACGTCCTCGTCCTCGAACCGGCCGGCCCCGAAGGCCACGAACCCGTCCTCTACCTGCGCCCGCGCTCACCGCGCGACGGCGGCGAGTTCTACCGCGACCGCCGCTACGGCGAGTTCTGGGTCGGCTCCCGGCCCGACCTCGCCGAGGCCGCCCGACTCACCGGCGTACGCACCGAACACCTCGACGACCTCGGCAAACTGCTCACCGGCCCCCAGCCCCCCACCCGGGTCCTGGCCGGCACCGACCCGCTCGTCGACGAGGCCACCGGACGGCCCGCCGACGGCCGGCGGGACGGCGAACTCGCCGCCGTCCTCTCCGAGTTGCGCCTGGTCAAGGACGAATGGGAGATCGGACAGCTGCAACTGGCCGTCGACCACACCACCACCGGCTTCGAGGACGTCGTCCGCGCCCTGCCCACCGCACTGCGCCACCACCGCGGCGAACGCTGGATCGAGGGCGTCTTCGACCTGCGCGCCCGCGCCGAGGGCAACGGCACCTCCTACACCACCATCGCCGCCTCCGGCGCCCACGCCTGCGTCCTGCACTGGATCCGCAACGACGGCGCCCTCGACCCGAACTCCCTCCTCCTGCTGGACGCCGGCGTCGAGACCGACACCCTCTACGCCGCCGACATCACCCGCACCCTGCCGCTCAGCGGCACCTTCACCCCGATCCAGCGCCAGGCCTACGACCTCGTCCTCGCCGCCCAGAGCGCCGGCATCGCCACCCTCCGCCCCGGCGCGCGGTTCCGCGACTTCCACCGCGCCGCCATGCGGGTCATCGCCGAAGGCCTCGCCGACTGGGGCGTCCTGCCCGTCTCCGCCGAAGAGGCCCTCGCCGAGGACAACGGCCTCTACCGCCGCTACACCCTCTGCGGCAGCGGCCACATGCTCGGCCTCGACTACCACGACTGCGCCAAGTCCCGCGCCGACCGCTACCTCGACGCCACCCTGGAGGAAGGCATGGTCCTCACCGTCGAACCCGGCCTCTACCTCCAGCCCGACGACGAAACCCTCCCCGCCGAACTCCGCGGCCTCGGCATCCGCATCGAGGACGACCTCGTCATCACCCCCGACGGCGCCCACCTGATGTCCGGCGCCCTCCCGAGGACCGCCACCGACGTCGAGTCCTGGATGGCGACCCTGCTGTCCTGAGGAGGCCGCCAGGAGCGGACGGTCAAGCCACCTTGATCGTCCGCTCCCCCTGTCGGACGGCGACTTCCACTTCCCCGCCGATCGCGGCGGCATAGGCCCGCAGGTTGTCCAGGCTGTCCACCTGCCCGTGCTCGATCTGCGACACCCGGGCCTGGCTCACGCCCATCAGCTCCGCCACCTCCTTCTGGGTGAGGTCGGCCGACTTCCGCATCTCGGCCAGCTCATGCCCCCGGATCTGGGCAAGCATCTCCTGGCGGACCTGCGCCCGCCTCGCCTCCGCCTCCGGCGTCACCAGCTCGGGAAACCGCTTCACGACCTCGGCTCGCACCTCGGTCCAACTACGCCCCTTCATCGGCGTGCTCCGTTCCGTTGCTCCTCGACGTAATCTGCGTAGCGCTTCTCGGCCAAAGGGATCGACTCGTCGTACCATTCGGACCAACGACCAGACTTGTCGCCGGCCACGAGGACGATGGCCTCCCGTTCCTGGTCGAAGACGAACAGCATGCGCACCTCGCTGGCACCCGACGAACCCGGCCTCAGTTCCTTGAGGTTGTGCAAACGGCTGCGATGGATCCGGTCCACCGCAGGCCGCCCCAAGGCCGGACCTTTGTCGGCCAGCAAGTCCAGTGCCTCAAGAATGTTCTCGGCTGTTTTGGGGTCGTCCTCGCAAACCTGCAAGTACCACTCCTCAACCGGCGCCAGAAGCGTGATCTCCCACATGCGGCTACATTAAGTTGTCCCTTATACGTTACCGCGCGCTTTCCCGCTCAATCCACCCCTGCGAGGGACAACACGCCGAGTCCTGCGCGCCCCCGACCGGCTACCCGCGCGCTGCCTGCCACAGGTCGGCGACGATCTGCTCCGCCGGGCCGGTGCGGGCCAGGTGGTGGGCGGTGCCGGCCCAGAGGTGCATGGCGTCGGTGTCGCCGCGGCGGGCGGCGGCGGCGCGGAGGGGGGCGGTGAGGTGGTGGACCTCGGGGTAGGCGGGCGGGGCGTACGGGCCGTGGCAGTCGATGAAGCCGTTGCGCAGGCCGCGGGCCGGGCGGCCGGTGAAGGCGCGGGTGACGGCCGTCTCCGGGAGTTCGACGAGCGCCGCCCGGTGGGCGGCCGAGGCGCCTGACTCGTCCGAGCGCAGCAGCGCCGTGCCCAACTGCACCGCCACCGCCCCCGCCCGCAGTGCCGCCGCGACGGCCGCGCCGTCGCCGAGCCCGCCCGCGGCGATCAGCGGCAGCGCCGTCACCTCCCGTACGGCGGGCAGCAGTTCGAGCAGCGGCAGCTCCCCGGGCCGGTCCGTCACCCGGTGGGTGCCCCGGTGGCCGCCCGCCTCCGGGCCCTGCACGCACAGCGCGTCCATCCCGAGGGCCTGCGCCGCCCGCGCCTCCTCGGGCGTGGTGACGGTGGCGACCTGGGTCGTGCCGACCGCCCGCACCGCCGCCGCCTCCTCGGCCGTGGGCAGCCCGAAGGTGTACGAGAGCACCGGCACCGGGTCGGCGAGCAGGAGGGCGAGCTTGGCCTCCCAGTCGTCGCGGTCCGGCCCGATCTCCTCCGGCAGGGTCACGCCCCACTGCTCGGCCTCGGGGCGCAGCCGCTCCCGGTACGCCGCGACGGCCGCCGCGTCCCCGGGCGTGCCCGGCACGAAGAGGTTCACCCCGTACGGCCGGTCGGTCGACTTCCGTACCGCCGCGATCTGCTCGGCCATCGCCTGGGCGGTCTTGAGGGCGCCGGCCAGGAACCCGAGCCCGCCGGCCCGGTTCACCGCCGCCACCAGTTCGGGCGTCGAGGGCCCGCCCGCCATCGGGGCGGCGATCACCGGTACGGCGAGCTCGTCGAGACGGACGGTCATCAGGCGCTCCTCACGCTGCCACGGGCACGGAACACCCCCACCCTACGCTCAGCGGATCAGCCCCAGCCGCCGTGCCTCGCGCACCGCCGCCGTGCGCGAGTCCACGCCCAACTTGGTGTAGATGTGCACCAGATGGGACTTCACCGTGGCCTGGCTCAGGTGCAGCCGCTGACTGACCTGCTGGTTGGTCAGCCCGTCCGCGACCAGCCCCAGCACCTCGGTCTCCCGGGCGCTGAGCGCCGCCGCGGGCGTCCGCATCCGCTCCAGCAGCCGGTCCGCCACGCTGGGCGCCAGCGCGCTGCGCCCCGCCGCGGCGGCCCGGACGGCCTGGGCCAGCTCCTCCGGCGGCGCGTCCTTCAGCAGGTAGCCGGTGGCGCCCGCCTCCAGGGCGGGCAGGGTGTCCGCGTCGGTGTCGTACGTGGTGACCACCAGGACCCGCGGCGCGCCCGCCCGGGCGGTGATCGCCGCGGTGGCCTGCGCCCCGTTCATGGCCGATCCCGGCCCGAACTGGAGGTCCATCAGCACCACGTCCACGCCCGGCTCGGCCGCCAGTTCGACGGCCCGCTCGGCGGTGGCCGCCTCCGCCACGATGGCGAAGTCCGGTTCGCACTCCAGCACGGCCCGCAGCCCGGCCCGCACCACCGGGTGGTCGTCGGCGATGAGCAGCCGGATCACTGGCCGGCCTCCGGGGTGACCGGCAGCTGCACCGCCACCGTCGTGCCCTGCCCGGGCGCCGACTCCACCGTGAAGCCGCCGCCGAGCGCCCGCGCCCTGGCCCGCATCGACGGCAGCCCGAAGCCGCCGTCCCCGCCGGTGCGGCCGGCGACCGCCGCCGGGTCGAACCCGGCCCCGTCGTCGTACACGTCCAGTGCCACCTCACCCTCCATGTAGCTGAGTGTCACCTCGGCCCGCGCGGCCCCCGCGTGCCGGACGGTGTTGCCGAGCGCCGACTGCGCGATCCGCAGCAGCGCGACCTCCTCCGCGACCGGCAGCCGGACCGGGGCGCCGGAGACGTGCAGCTTCACCGGCAGGCCGCTCTGCGCCGTCGTCGTCGCGCACAGCCGCTCCAGCGCGACCGGCAGCGGGTCGCCGTCCAGCGCGGGCGGGGTGAGCGCCCGGACGAACCGGCGGGCCTCGTCCAGGTTGTCCTGGGCGGCCTGCCGCGCCTGCTCGACGTACCCGGCGGCGGTCTCGGTGCGCTCCGGCAGGGCCCGCTGGGCGGCCCGCAGCAGCAGCTGGATGGAGCTGAGGCCCTGTGCGAGGGTGTCGTGGATCTCCCGGGCGAGCCGCTCCCGCTCGGCCAGCACCCCGGCGGCGTGGTGGGCGGCGGCGGCGTCGGCGCGGGCGGCGGTCAGCTCGTCGATCAGCCGGCGGCGCTCCTCGCTCTCCCGGTACAGCGCCTGGTAGCCGAGCACGGTGGCGGTGGCGACGGCCGCGCCGAGCGCGGGCCCGATCGAGGCGGCGAAGCTGAAGCTGTGCTGGTGCCAGGACCACGCGGCGATCGACGCGGCGGCGGTCAGCCCGACGGCGACCAGCCCGCCGCGCCGCCCCAGCAGGTGCAGTTCCAGGAAGTACAGCGGGAAGGCCAGCCAGACGCCGTCCTGGGTGGTGATCAGCACACCCGCCCAGGTGACGCCGAGCAGCGCCAGCCAGAGCGCGGCCGCCCGCCGGGAGCGGCGCACGGCGGCCAGCTGCGGCCCGACGGTGTAGACGGCGGCCATCGCGGTGGCCGCGGCGGCGACGGCGGCCGGATCGCCGCCCCGGTCGACGAGGACGGCCCGGGCGACGGCGAGCGCGAGCAGGCCCGCCACGAGCAGGTGCAGGCAGACCTGGAGGACGCGGGCGACGGGGGTGGTTCTGGATCGTTCGGTCGCCATCCGTCCAGCCTAAGTTCCTAGCCCGGCACCCGGCATCAATCAAAAGGTTGAACTCGGGCTCTCCCCTTTGATGCCCAGGATGCAATCCCCGGCGCGATGCCCCGGACCCCTCCCGTCCAGGACGGTGGAAGTGTCGAAACCACCTGTCCAGAGGAAGGCCCCGTCGTGTTCGTCGCCTGGAGGGACCTGAGGTTCGCCAAGGGGCGGTTCGCCCTGATGGGAACCGTCATCGTGCTGATCACCGTGCTGGTCGGCCTGCTGTCCGGGCTGACCGCCGGGCTCGGCCGGCAGAACATCTCCGCGATCACCGGCCTGCCCGCCGACCACCTGGTCTTCGGCAAGCCGGCCGACGGGCAGAAGCTCTCCTTCACCGACTCCCAGGTCACCCCCGACCAGTGGCAGGCCTGGGCCCGCGAGCCCGGCGTCACCTCCGCCCAGCCGATCGGCATCACCACCACCAAGGCCGCCGCCGGACAGCGCACCGCCGCGCTCTCCGCCTTCGGCGTCCCGGACGGCTCCGCACTCGCCCCGCAGGGCAGCCGGATCGCCCCCGGCCAGGCCGTACTGTCCAAGACCGCCGCCGAGAACCTGGGCGGCCTCGCCCCCGGCGCCGACTTCACCCTGGCCGGCCACCCGCTGCGGGTCGCCGCCGTCGAGGGCGACGCCGCGTACAGCCACACCCCGGTGATCTGGACCAGCCTCGGCGACTGGCAGCAGGCCGCCCCCGGCGGCGCCGGCCACGCCACCGTCATCGCGCTCGACACCGCCAAGGGCGCCGACCTGGCCGCCGCCGACGCCCGCCACGGCACCGAGACCCGCACCCGCGACGACGCCCTCGCCGCGATCGGCTCCTACACCTCGGAGAACGGCTCCCTCCAGCTGATGCGCGGCTTCCTGTTCGCCATCTCGGCCCTGGTGATCGGCGCGTTCTTCACCGTCTGGACGATCCAGCGCAGCGGCGACATCGCCGTCCTCAAGGCCCTCGGTGCCTCCACCCGCTACCTGCTGCGCGACGCCCTCGGCCAGGCCGTCCTCTTGCTGCTGCTCGGCACGGTCGTCGGCACCGCGATCGCGTCCGGCTTCGGCGCGCTGATCGGTTCCGCCGTCCCCTTCGTGCTGGACGCCCCGACCGTCCTGCTGCCCGCCGCCGTCATGATCGCCCTCGGCGCGATCGGCGCGGCCCTGTCCATCCGCCGGATCACCTCCGTCGACCCGCTGACCGCCCTCGGGAGCGCCCGATGAGTCTCGTCCTCGACCGCATCACCCTCACCTACCCGGACGGCGACGGCCGGCTCACGGCACTCGACGAGGTCTCGCTGACCGTCCCCAAGGGCACGCTCACCGCCGTCGTCGGCCCCTCCGGCTCCGGCAAGTCCAGCCTGCTCGCGGTCGCCGCCACCCTGATCACCCCGGACTCCGGGCAGGTCGTCGTCGACGGCACCGACACCACGGGCCTCAGCCGGGCCGACCTCACCGCGCTGCGCCGCACCAGGATCGGCATCGTGTTCCAGCAGGCCAACCTGCTGCCCTCGCTCACCGCCGTGGAGCAGTTGCAGGTGATGGCCCACCTCGACGGCCGCCCCCCGCGCGGCGCGCTCCCCCGCGCCCTGGAACTCCTCGACGCCGTCGGCCTGCGCGACCAGGCCGCCCGCCGGCCGCACCAGCTCTCCGGCGGGCAGCGCCAGCGGGTCAACATCGCCCGCGCGCTGATGAACGACCCCACCGTCCTGCTGGTCGACGAACCCACCAGCGCCCTCGACCACGAACGCGGCGCCGCCGTCCTCGACCTGATCACCGACCTCACCCACCGCCGGGCCACCGCCACCGTCCTGGTCACCCACGACCGCACCCACCTGACGGCCGTCGACCAGATCGCCGAGGTCCACGACGGACGGCTGACCCTCCCGGCGGCTGCGCTCTGACCTACTTCTTGGCCGTCAGCACGTCGTCCACCGAGAGCGTCACCGACGCTCCGATCGACTCCGGCAGGGTGAAGGACTGCCCGGGGTGGTGGACGGCGTGCACCCGGTATTCGCCGTCCCGCGGATCGGTGAGCACCATGACTCGCTGATTCGCGCGATCCACGATCACGTAGACGGGCACGCCGGCAGACGCGTAGACGAAAGGCTTCCTCTTCAAGTCATCGCTGTGGTTGGACGAGGTGACTTCCAGAACGAGCCGGAAGACGGCCGGGTCGTAGCAGTTGTACTCGATCAGGTGATCGTCGATATCGGCGTCGACAACCACCAGATCGGGAATCGCATAGTCCGACGGCCCATCCGGCAGCCAGATCCCGACGCCCTGAAGGACTTCGGTCCCGCCTCCATCGAGGCCGGCCTGGAACAGCACGCGCATCAGGCGGCTCAGCGACTTGCTGTGCGAAGCGTTCGGCGGCGGCGTCACGGTGATCTGGCTCCCGACGATCTCGACCCGGTGCCCGGTGAACTGGTTGGAGATCAGCTCAGCGGCTTCGAGCAGCGTCGGCTGCTCCATGGGCTCTTCCACTGCTGCGGCGGACATGGATTTCCTCCTGGCTGCCGATGTCGAGAGCATCATCGTAGAACCGGCACGCCTTTCGGCGCCCGATCCTCAGTCTTCACCCGAACGAGCGGTTTAGCCCCGGCCGGACCGCAGGCGCAGGGCCGAGGGCTCCGGTTCGGCGGGCTTCTCCTCGCCGGCCCAGAGGGAGCGGACGTGGCTGAGGTGGCGGGTCATGCAGGCCTCGGCCCCGGCCGCGTCGCCGGCGAGCAGCAGGTCGAGCAGCTCCAGGTGCTCCTCCGCCGAGGAGACCAGCTCGCCGCGCTCGTCGAGCCGGTTGAGGCCGTAGAGCCGCGAGCGCTTGCGCAGGTCGCCGACGACCTCGACCAGCCGCGAGTTGCCGGCCAGGCCCAGCAGGTCGAGGTGGAACTGGCGGTCGGCCTCCAGGTAGCCGATCAGGTCGTGCTTGCGGGCCGCAGCGACGATCGCCTCGGCCTGCGGGCGCAGCCGCTCCAGCTGCTCCTTGGTGGCGGTGCGCGCCACCCGGCCGACGGTCGGGACCTCGATCAGGGCGCGGATCTCGGTGAAGTCGTCGAGGTCGCGGTCGGTCAGCTCGGTGACCCGGAAGCCCTTGTTGCGGACGGCTTCGACCAGGCCCTCGCGGGCGAGGTCGAGCATGGCCTCGCGGACGGGGGTCGCGGAGACGCCGAAGTCGGCGGCGAGCGCGGGGGCGGAGTAGACGACGCCGGGGCGCAGTTCGCCGGAGATCAGGGCTGCCCGGAGTGCGTGCGCGACCTGGTCGCGAAGCCGCTCCTGTACGGAGATCAGGGTGCGGGACTTGAGGTCGGCCATGGTGTTCCTCCGGGTGGGTGCAGAACACCAGCGTACAATGTCACGTTACGTTGCGTGCGCAACAGCCAGTGATTCGAACACCCGTCACCGACCCGCCGCACCGGCCCCTCCTCCTGCCGAACGCCATGGTGACAGCGGCCGTCGGCCGTGACAACGGCCGACGGCACACGATCTTCCGGTCCGCCCGGGAGGTCCGCACGGAGGTCCACCCGGAGGGCTACGCCCGGCGGAACCGCCCCACCAGGGTGCTCAGGCTGGCCGCGCCGTCCCCGTCCGCCACACCCCGCCGGACCGCCTCCGCGAGGAGGGCCGGCAGGGCGCCGTCCACCCCGGAGTCCTCCGCGGTGTGCTGGACGTGCTCGATGCTCGCGAGTGCCATCGTCAGCCGGTCGACGTCCCCGCGGTGGTCCCCGGCGGTGATCCGCGGCGCGTAGAACTCGATCATCCGCGGCAGCAGCGCGGCGGTGGGCAGGGCGTACGGCAGGAACTCCTCGGCGGTGATGCCGTTGGCCTCGGCGACCGCCGTGGCGTGCAGGTAGCCGACCATCGAGGACCAGAACAGGTCCATCTGGATCTGGTAGTACAGCTGGGCCAGCCCGGGGTCGTCACCCCGGTAGTCGGCCCCGGTGAGCACCTCCAGGGCGGCCCGGTGCCGCCGGAACAGCTCGACCGGGCCGCTGTAGAAGGTGGACGACTCGGGGCTGCCGATGCCCGACGGCGGCACCTGCACCCCGCCGGTCAGGTGCCCGGCGCCGCGCTCGGCCAGCCAGCGGGCGGCCTCGCGGGCCCGCCCGGGGGTGTCCGAGCTGAGGTTCGCGACCACCTTCCCCTTCAGCGCCGGCTCGACCGACTCCAGGACGGTGAACACGGCGTCGTAGTCGGTGAGGCTGAGCACCACCAGTTCGTTCGCCGCCACCGCCGCCTCCGCGCTGGGCGCCGCCTGCGCGCCCCGGGCGACGAGTTCGTCGGCCCGTGCGGCCGTGCGGTTCCACACCGTGACGGCGTACCCGGCGTCCAGGAACGCCCGGGCCATGGCCTGCCCCATCGGGCCGAGCCCGATCACCGTCACGGATCGCTTCGCCTGCTGCTCCACGGACATGCGTGTTCCCCTCCACTGGACGAATGCCTAGAACGAACGCTCTATCCAGAGCGCCGGAGCCGACGCTAGCACAGGACTGGAACGAACGCTCTACTCAGAATCTCGGCTAGGATCGCGCCGTGAAGACGCCCGAGAAGACCCCAGCGAAGGCCGACCCGAAGGCCGCTGTGAGGGTCGCGGCGAAGGCCCCGGTGAAGGCCCCGGCGAAGGCCGCACCGAAGGACGGCGCGCAGGCCGAAGCGAAGCCCGGCACCCGGGAGCGGATCGTCCGGGCCACCTCCCGGCTGCTGCAGCGCCAGGGGTACGAGGGCACCGGGATCAAGCAGATCTCCCGCGAGGCCGAGGCCACTCTCGGCTCCGTCTACCACTTCTTCCCGGGCGGCAAGCAGGAGTTGGCCGCCGAGGCGATCCGGCACGGGGACGAGGAGTTCGCCGTCATGCTGCACGCCGGGCTCGGCTCCTCACCGGACCTGGGCGAGGCGATGACCGCCTGCACCCGGCTGCTCGCCACCGAACTGCGCGCGTCCGACTGGCAGGACGGCTGCCCGATCACCAGCACCGCCCTGGAGACGATCGGCCGGGTGCCGGTGATCGAGGAGGCGGTGGCCGAGGCCTTCGCCCACTGGCGGGCCGTCGTGACGGAACGGCTGCTCGCCGCCGGCATCGGCGAGCAGGACGCCCGCGAGCTGGCCGGCACCGTGATCAGCACCCTGGAGGGCGCCGAGCTCGCCGCCCAGGTCGCCCGCAGCGAGGAGCCGCTGCTGGTCACCGGCAAGCACCTGGCCCGCCTGCTCACCGCCTACGCCGACGACCGGGCCTGACGCGCCGAACCGGACCGCCCGCCAGCCAGCCAGCCCGCCCGGGAGCCTGCCGGAAAACGTCCGGAAAACGTGAGGAGCCGGTGCAGCGGGGGATCCCATCCC